>CAJOMF010000034.1 GCA_905235605.1 uncultured bacterium | reverse complement strand
GGGTGCGTTATTTTTGATGATGATTTTAATATTGTTTCTGCCGGCCAGACGGAAGCCGAGCGTCTCCCAGGGGATCATGCTGCATACGGCTTCCCGCAGCTCTGCCTCATCATCGGCGACGATGATGGTAAACACCTGTTCTTCCATACGTTTCACCTCTTCTGCGGACAATTATACAAATTGATAAAGAGTTTGTAAAGGCGGAGAAGGGGCCTTTTCAAGCGCGCGGAAGCCGGGTATAATCAAGGAAAACGAAATCGTACAGGAGGCTGTCATGGAGCTTGCAGAACTGATCCTTAATAGCCGGGAATATCTTTCCTGCTTCGATTATGATCATTATCCAGCCTGTTTTCAGGCTTTTGAGGAAGCCTTCGCGCCGCTTGCGGAGGCGCTGGGAGTATGACCCTTTTTGTCGTGGCAAGGATAATGATGGCTCCGGTCGTCAGGAGTTCATGGAGCTACTCTGTCGCGGGACATGATATCTATATGTCGGAGGTAGCGGTTTCTACGGCAGCGTTCGCAGGGATCGGCTTTCTTCTTGTCAAGGCGAAGCGTTTTGTCCAGAAACTTTTTACCGTTTTAGCCCTCACAATGTTCGCAGGAGTGCTTGTGATCGCGGTCGTGTGCATTCCGCACGCTTTAAGCAGCGACATTCTGACATCTTTCGGGACTGAGAATATAAGCGGCTCCTACGGCATTTTCACTCTCGTGATACTTGCTCCGTGGGCTTTTGTCGGCTTTGATGCGGTCTCTTTCGACACCGCACACTTCAAATTTCAGATGAAGGATTCAAATAAGATAATTTTCACCTCGATCATCGTTGCAGGCTTTATCTATGCGGCAATGGCGATCGTCGGAGTCTCTTTCGTCCCCGACGGGTACGCATCGTGGAAAGAGTATATTTCGGCTCTCGGAGAGTTACGCGGCCTTCCGGCAGTTCCGACTTTCAACGCGGCTGCAGCTTACATGGGCAAGAGCGGGCTCGTCATTATCTCGATAACGGCACTCGCCGCGATTTTCACGGGCATTATCGGCGCTTACAGAGCAGCGTTGCGAATACTTTCGACTATGGCTGAAGACCACATCCTCTCTGAAAAGTTCTCAGAAACGACCTACACGATCCTTTTCATCATGATGATATCGATAACCCTTTCGCTTCTGGGGCGCAACACCCTCAACTGGTTCGTCGATCTCACCTCTTTCGGTGCGGTAGTCGGTTTCGGCTACACTTCCGCTGCGGCATACAAGCTTGCTAAAGCCGAAAACAGAAAAAGGGTCGTATTTTCAGGCTTTGCAGGAGCTGCTGTTTCCGTTGTTCTGGTGGTCGTCCAGATCGTTCCCCGCCTGTCGGCTCTCGAAGCGATGGGAAGCGAGGCATTCCTGCTGCTTGCGCTCTGGTGCCTCCTCGGTTTCATTTTCTACTGGCGGACTCTGAAGGAGAGCACTCTGGCAGAGTTCAGCGGAATGTCTGTTTCGGGCATCGTCCTTTTCTCGCTTCTCATCTATTCCTCGCTGATGTGGGCGGCAAAACATATTGCGGACGGAAACGGAGAAACTGTGCAGAACGCGGTCACAACAAGCGGCGTTGTCCTCATCCTCATAATTTTCGCAGGCCTTGCAATAATGATGTATATCCAGAATCTCGTCAGAAAAAAACATGAGGCGGTCGAGCGCGAAAAAATACGCGCAGTCGAAAGCAGCCTGGCGAAAAGCCGCTTTCTCTTCAACATGTCGCACGACATCCGCACTCCGATGAATGCGATAATCGGCTATACAAACCTCGCCATGACAGAGAATGATCCCGAAGTTCTGCACGGTTATCTTTCGAAAATAGGCTCGTCGAGCCACCATCTCCTTGCCCTGATCAACGACATTCTGGAGATGAGCCGCATCGAAAACAGAAAGATCGAACTTGAATTCGTGCCGGCAGACCTGTGCATGATTTTCGACGAGATCCGTTCGCTCTTCGGAGAGCAGATGAAGGAAAAAGGGATCGATTTTTCGGTCCACACATCGCAGGTCCGCGACAGCTATGTCTGGTGTGACAGAAAGAACGTTCTCCGCATACTTCTCAACGTCGTAAGCAACTCGCTGAAATTCACTCCGTCAGGCGGCAGAGTCACAGCAGTCCTCTATGAAACAGTGAGCGAAAAAGAGGGTTACGGCTCCTACGAAATGCGCATCGGCGACACCGGGATCGGCATGTCGAAAGAGTTCGTCGAAAAGATATTCACAGCCTTTGAACGCGAGCGGACTTCGACCCAGAGCGGCATCGAAGGGACAGGATTAGGTCTCGCGATAACCAAAAGCATCGTCGATCTCATGGGCGGAACGATAGAAGTCCTCACATCTCCCGGCAGCGGCACCGAAATGATAATCAGGCTCAAATTCAAGCTCGCAAACGAAGACGAGATCAGAAAAAGCGAAAATTCGAAAGTCGAAGCATCGGATCTGCCTGTCGATTTTACCGGCAAACGGCTCCTTTTGGTCGAAGACAACGCGATAAACATGGAGATTGCGAAAATGATACTCACCCAGAGCGGCTTCATCGTCGAAACAGCAGTAAACGGAAAGATCGCACTCGATATGGTTTCGGCTTCAGAAGCAGGATACTACGACATCATTCTCATGGATATCCAGATGCCCGTCATGGACGGCTACGAAGCGACAAAAGCGATCCGTGCCATTGAAAATAATGCTCTCGCCGAAATCCCGATCGTCGCGCTTACTGCAAACGCATTCGCCGAAGACGTCAAAGCCACACACGATGCCGGAATGCAGGCACACATCGCAAAACCGGTCGATGTTGAACTGATGAAAAAAGTGCTGGCGGAAATTCTTTTAAAACGTGACGGCGTTACGACGGAACGGCGTGACGATGCGTGACGACGTCACAACGCCAGTTCTTCGAGTATTTTTTTCTGTTTTTTTGCTTCGGCAAGAAGTGCTGAATAGTCAGTGTCGGTACGGCTGCGGAGAAGTTCCGTCATTTCGCTGAGAGGTTTGTAGATCGGGGTAAGCGAGATGTTTCCGTACATTCCTTTGAGTGCGTGCGCCACTTCAAACGCGGCATTGAGATCTTTTTTCGCAAGTGCATCTTCAAGCACGTTCAGCTGCTCGTCCGCAACAGCCATATTCACGAGTTTCAGATAAAAATCGTTGAGTCCCATGCAGCGCGCGATGCCTTCTTCGACATTTGCACCGAATTCTTTCAAATTTTCGACCGTCAGCATTATTTTCCTCCTTGTTTTGCTATAAGTTCGGAGAATTGTTCAACAAAAAGCGGTTTTGAGAAGTAATATCCCTGAATTATGTCACAGTTGTTTTCTTTGAGAAGGAGATACTGTTCCTTTGTTTCGACCCCTTCAGCAATGACGGGAACATTCAGAAACGAAGCGATCTCGATCATAAGCTGGACCATACGCAGATCCTTGGCATTCCCGCAGATGTTGCGGACAAATTTCATGTCGAGTTTGAGTGCATCGATGGGAAGCGCCGCAAGCATATTCAGCGAGGAGTACCCCGAACCGAAGTCGTCCATTTCAAGTTTGAAACCGCGCGAACGGAGCGAATGGGCTATATCGATTATGCGGTCAGAACTGTCAGTGTAGGCCGATTCAGTGATCTCAAGCAGCATATCACTGGTTTGAAGCTCATTACCGCGCACGATATCCGCCATCTTCTCTTCGAATCCCTGAGAAAGGAGATCTATGCGCGAAACATTGACCGAAACAGGAACTGCTGTGCCGAACCTATTTTTCCAGTCCCTTATCTGACGGGCGACATCACGCCAGATATAGTCGTCAAGCCTGCTGATGAGACCGTGTTCCTCGAAGAGCGGGATGAAGAGTCCGGGGCTTATCATCCCGAGTTCCGGGTGCTGCCATCTGACCAGGGCTTCGGCACTGCAGAGACGCGGCTCCTCCCCTTTTATGTTGAATTTCGGCTGATAGACCACTTTGAACTGTTTCTGTGCAAGCGCCTTGTCCATTTCATCAATGAGTTTTTCGGCGAAAAGCTCCTTCTCATGCAGGTTCGAGTCATACAGTGCATAGTGTTCCGAGGCACTTTTTCTCAGCGTATTGCATGCTATGTTGGCCTTGTCGAAACGCTCCTCCATGCTGATTGAGAAATCGACATTCTGATAGACTCCCATCCTCAGGTTTATCCTTCCCTCGCCTGCGATCTCAGCCGTAGCATCACTTATGCTCTCGAGAAAATCCCTGTGCGAGTCGCAGTGAGGCAGATAGACCAGGAAAAGGTCGGAACCGCCGCGCCCGGCAAGCCCTTCGCTCTGAAAAGCGAAATACTTGATCTCATCAGCGAGAGCGCAGAGAATTTTGTCGCCGAAAGCCCTTCCCTTGAGTTCGTTGACAAGGTGAAAGCGAGAAACATTGACAGCTATCGCATCCATCTGCCTTCCCGGCACATATACATCGCTTTTAGTGCAGTACTGGAAGAAGAAATCCTTGTTGTAAAGCCCCGTCAGGCGGTCTGTCTCGGTCGCAAGGATTATGTCACTGTCCTCGGCAAGTTCGATGGAACGCTGAACGCGCGCCATGATGACTTCCGGCATATTGTAAGGTTTCGGGATGAAATCGGTCGCACCGAGCTGAAGGCTTTCGACTTCGGCATCCTTTTCTGACGTGAGAACGATGAGCGGAATTTTTCTCAGCTTCGGATCGGCCTGCATTGCCTTGAGGACTTCGTAGCCGTTGACTTCCGGCATAAGAAGATCAAGCAGCACCAGAGATATCCTTCCAGGAATTTTTCTGACGATGTCAATCGCCTTTCTTCCGTTCTCGGCATAAATAACATCGTATTTCTGCTGAAGTATCGCCCCCAGAAGCTCGCGGTTTATAAGCTCGTCGTCAACAACGAGCACCGTCCGCTTCAACTTATGTATTCCTTCTTTTATATTCTGTTCGTCCATTTTTCCCTCTCGGAAAATAAAAAAACAAAAACGGCGGGAATATAACCCTACAAAAAGTGAAAAAGCAAAATTTCTTTTGAAACCGCGACTTTAAGCTTCTTCGTAATAATACGAATAGTCGATCCCTTTCATAAACATTTCGCGGTCGTTGATCTTGTCTGTGAGGGCATTTTTCAAAAGCCCGTTGATCTTTGCAGCATCAAGAATGCTTTCGGACATCGCTGACAGATAGTCGTATTTGCTGATCTGACTCCAGTCGACGCATCTTTTCAGGCTGCGTTTGAGCATCAGGTCAAGCCAGATCCTCGTGGTGCGGCCGTTGCCCTCACGGAAAGGGTGCGCGACATTCATTTCGACGTATTTATCCACGATCTCATCGAATGTGTTTTCGGGCATTTTCTCGATCTTCTCCAGAGTTTTCGGCAGATACTCCGCCGCCGCGAACTTGAAACCGCCTTTGGAAATATTTACGGTTCTGATCTTCCCCGCGAAATCGTAAAGACCGCCGAAAAGATAGGCGTGGATCTGTATCAGACCTTTCACAGTCCCTATTTCGATTGTGTCCAGAAGCGAACTTTCAAAAAGTTTGTAGGCCTTGACTTTGCTTTTACCGTCAATGGTCTCATCACTGTATGTAAACCATTCGATAAACGGAGCCGAGATGTTGTTCGGAAAATTACGGGCAAACTCGATTATCTGGTCGTAATCCATAACATTGGACAATCTCTTTTTACCATCCGGAGCCGTCAATTTGAACTGGGTAGTGACACTACCCAATTGATGGTTTTCCTTTTTAAGTTTAGCTTTCATAAACTTCCAGTAATTGCGGTTTTTTTCGTAATCGTCCTGATTATTCAAAACGCCTACGACATCGATAACACTGAACCACCACTTGGAATTTTCCTCATCCCAGACAGCTCTGACCTCGCGGTCATTAAAAAAACGGATCGAAATTTTACTCATTTTCAACACTCCAAAAACTCAATCGCCAAATATTATAGTAAAGAAAATAAAAATTTAAAGAAAAATTTTCTTTAATTTCAATATTTGTGAAAAATAAAAATGACTTAAAAAAGCTCATTTTCAAACCGCAGCCGAGAGCGCTTTTTTCTTGAATTAAATGCTGATTTTCTTAGAATTATTCGTTTTTTTGACGGTGGAGGATAAAATGGACGAAAAAATCAAAAAACTGAGAGATTTCATCGAAGAATCGGAAAATATCGTGTTTTTCGGAGGTGCCGGCGTCTCGACCGAAAGCGGTGTTCCCGATTTCAGAAGCAAGGACGGCTTATACAACCAGCACGACGTTCAGTTTGAAAAATACAGACCTGAATATCTGCTGAGCCACAGCTGCTTAGTTGATCACCCTGATGTATTTTTCGAGTTCTACAGGCAGAAAATGGACGCGAGAAACGTAAAACCGAATGCGGCGCACTACTTTCTTGCCGAACTTGAAAAACGCGGCAAACTCAAAGCTGTGGTCACTCAGAATATCGACGGACTTCACCAGAAGGCCGGCAGTAAAAATGTTTACGAGATCCACGGCACGACGACACGCAACTACTGCGCAAAATGCGGAAAGAAATATCCGGCAGACTACATTTTCGAATCGAAAGAACAGATTCCGCGATGCGCCTGCGGAGGAATCATCCGCTGCGACGTAACGCTTTACGAAGAGCAGCTTCCGGCTGATGCCGTCACAAAGGCGATTTCGGCAATTTCATCGGCGGACATGCTCATCATCGGCGGGACTTCGCTTTCGGTATATCCGGCGGCATCATACATCGGATACTTCAGAGGCAGACACCTTGTCATCATCAACAAGGAACACCTGATCTACAAACTCGATCCCGTCAACGACCTTGAAATCAATCAGCCTATAGGCAAAGTTTTTTCGGAAATTTCGTAATTCGGAAAGGTTGCGCCGCATCGGGCATTATCCAAAAAGGTTGCGGCGCCCGTAATACCGTAATCTCGTAATCCCGGGATCCCGGCAAATGTCAGCGCCGATTTTAAGCAATAACATCGACCTGACCGGACTCTTCGACACTTTTTTTGTCCCACTCGATTTTCGAGCAGCAGCCCTCTTTTTTGAGCTGCCTGAGGAGTATGTCGATCGCGTTTCTGAGAACGGGCGAAGTTTTGGAATGGAGCCCTTTTCCGGTAACGATACGGATTTTGTAGATCCTGCCGCTTTTCATGGCGCGGACATTGGTCTCGACCACTCTTTCTGCTTCGTCCTGCGTCAGACCGTGGAGGTCGATCTCGAATTCGGGAAGGACGTTCTCGCTGCGCGGTCTGAAGAACTCTTTCTGCTCTTCGGCGCTTGATTCCTTCTCGCGTTTGTGGATCTCAAAATCGATGTCGGAATACTCCTCGAGAAGGTCGGCGAAACTCTCTTTTTCAGCCTCTTTTTTCTCTGTTTTACCCGAAAAAAGCTCGGCAAAATTCATTGAACTGTTGTTTTGGAATTTTTTACTCATTACAACCTCTTTCCAAGATGCAGTCTTTCCGAAAGTATATCAAAAAAACTCCTTTCCGGGTTTGAAACGACGCTTAAATCACGCCCGTTCCTGCGGATAAGCACGACGTCGTTTTCGCATACTTTGACCGAATTTTTGCCGTCGCAGGTGAGGAATCCGAGAACGCATTCCTTCAAAGTCACCTTAATGGAGCCCGACGCAGGAAGCACTATCGGTCTGTGCGTCAGAGCGTGCGGAGCGACCGCGTTGATGACGAAAGATTCGTCTCCCGGATAAATTATCGGCCCGTTGCAAGAAAGGTTGTACGCCGTGGAGCCTGCAGGAGTCGCCGCGATAAGCCCGTCGCACTTGTACTGCGGCATCTCTTCGCCGTTGTATTCGATCCCGAAGCTGAGCATCGGAGAAACATTCATGTCACGGATTATCGTCACTTCGTTGAGCGCAGTGAACGCGGCAAATTCTTTGTTTTCACGGATCAGTCTTACATCCATCATCATGCGGTGTTTCACGTCGAAATCACCCTTGAGAAGATTCGTGATCATCGTTTTTTCACCGGGATTTATCTCGGCAAGAAAGCCCAGCTGACCTACATTTATTCCGGCGATCGGGATGTTTCTCTCGAAAGCAAGCGACGCTCCGGCAAGGAAAGTTCCGTCTCCGCCGACAGTAATGACGATGTCGGAACCTTCGATCTCATCAGGGTCTTCAACGATTTTCACGCCGAGTTCCCTGCTCTTTTCGGTTATGAAAGCCCGCGTTTCCTGCTGCTCGGCAATTTTTCTGCCGTCGCGCCTGAAAAAAAGAAAAACTTTTGAAATTTTATTTAATGTCATTTTTTCTTATCCCGTATTTAAAGCCGCAGCGCGGACACTCGACATTGAGCACAGGCTCGTTCTCGAAAAGAAAATCGATGTCCTTGGAAGCCATTCTGTGAAAGATTTTCGCTATTTTCTCTTTCGTGCAGCCGCACCTGAAAGTAAACGCAACTTCTTGAGATTCTTCACTATTTTCAGAGTTTTCGCCAATTTCGGTATTTTTTATCCCGAAAGTTTCGTCTTCTTCGTAAATTTTCAGAAAACTCTGCGACTGGTCGGAAAAAAACCTCAAAAAAAGCCCGCCTAAGATCTTGTCTGACGGAACATTTTCGGCACAGTCGACCATCGTGACGCTCTCCATTCCCGAAATATCGGAAACCATCTGCACCGTCATTCTAGGATTTTTTTCGTAAGGAGAAGGCTCCCACGAATGAGTTTTCGCGACAAAAGTGCGGTTTGCCGAATCAACGCAGCAGAAAAGCCTGCGCTTCTGCACGGGCATCGAGACGTTCCACGCGAAACTCCAGCCTTCCGGCATGAACGGAAAGTACGACAGAGCGAAAGAAATCAGTTTTTTGAGATTCGGGAAGCACTCCTGAGGAACCGCTTCGACCGGACTCTGCACATAAAAATCGAGGTATAAGCCCATAAAATCGACCGAATTGAGCTCGGAAGAGCGCGTTTCGCCGTTTTTCAGAGAAATTTTAACTATTGAGGAAGTCATTTTTACCTTTGTTTGAGCTGCATATTTATCTGACGGTTTTTAGGAGTCGGCGTAAATTCAATATTGCCTATCATATCGTCCTTTATGAAATCGATTATATACTTTTTGCCGCGTTCGAGCTGAAGCGATGTAGGTGTCAGTTTACCGGTATCCTCGCCGTCAACAAAAATCTGCGCCCCGCCCGGAGATGAAAAAATCGTAACATCATCGACCTCGACTTCAGGATCTACAAACAGGAATTTCAGGATCAGCGCAATAACCGCAAGAGCCGCGACTATTCCGGAAACAAGCCCTAATTTGGAAAAAAGAGCTTTATTTTTTGCGCGCTTTATTTCAGCCTCTTTCTTTTGACGCTCAGCCTCTTCAGCCTTTTTCTTCTCTTCGAGGTCGAGATCTTCCAATTCACCTATATTATTGAACAATTCGTCCATCAGATATTCTGTCTGCGCCTGTTCGATAATTTTGGTCATCTTTATGAAGTGAGCCGGAAACAGTTTTTTGACAAACGCCGGGAGCATTTCACTGTTCGGGTCGAATTCAAGCGAATTGTATATCAGCTGGAGGTCTTCCCGCATATCCATAGCGGACGCATAGCGCCTGTTCGGGTTCTTTTCGAGCGCTCTCATAACGATTTTTGCAAGATTCGGATCGATATCGGGCATAAGTTCGTTTATCGGTTCGATTTCATCGTTCAGAATCGAATTCATGATAGCCATATCGTTGTCCAGATGCTTGTAGAGCGTCTGCCCTGTCAGCATTTCGTAAAGGATTATTCCGACCGAAAATATGTCGCTGCGCCTGTCTACCGCCTTACCGCTGCACTGCTCAGGCGAAAGGTATGCGTAGGTGCCCTGAATTCCTGAATCCATCTTCAATTTTTTGGTGTAATTCGCGTTTGCGATGCCGAAATCGACGACTTTAATCTTTCCTTCATAGGAAATCAGAATGTTGTTGGGGTTCATGTCGAGATGAACGATATTCAGGAAGTTGCCGTTCCTGTCCTGAGCGTTGTGGGCGTGGTCGAGACCGCACAGAACAGCCGAAATTATCTCGATCGTGAGATTCAGCGGCATGATCATGTCTCTTTCCTTGAGTTTTTCGATTATAGCGCCCAGATTCTGCCCGAAAACGTATTCCATCGCGATGAAATACTGATCGTCGAACTTTCCGAAATCGTAGATTTTAACGATATTTTCGTGGCTTATATTGCAGATTATACGCGCCTCGGCAAGAAACATCTTGACAAGCACAGGATTGTTTCCGTACTGTTTCAGCACCTTTTTGATCGCGATCGGCATCGAGTTGACAGGCGAATTCACGTGTTTGGCAAGAAAAATCTCCGCCATTCCGCCCGTTGCTATCTTTGAAAGCAGCTGATAATTGTCGAATCTCTCAAGCATGAAGAAACCTCCTTTCCGACGCCGCGCCGCCGAACCTTGCCGATATACCGCAATTCCGATATATCGATATTACGACAGCAGCAATCAACATTATCGACACGATCTATTATACTTGATTTTTGTAAAATTGCGAGAGGAAAAGCAGATTACTTGTTGATTTCAGCGACAACATCCTTCGTGATGTCGAATTTATCGTTGTAATACAGCGTCTGTTCTGCCGGAATAACCATGTCATAACCTTTTGTAAGAGCTATCTTCATAGCTATTTTGCGTACTTTGCCAAGGAACTCCTCTTGAGCCGAAGCATCTTTATCTGCAAGTTCCTTTTCTTTCTGTGAAGCCATTTTCTGAAGCTCGAGAGCCTTTTTCTGATACTCTTCAAGCATCATAGCCTGTGCTTCTTCGGTCGCCATTTTCGCTTCTCTTTTGATTTTTTCCTGAAGTTTTATTACTTCGGCTTCCTTAGCCTTGAGCTCGTCCTGGCTCTTTTTCAGAAGAGCTTCGACTTTCTTTCTCTCCTTTTCGACTTCTTTCGACTCTGACCAGACCTTCTTTACATCAATAAACGCGATTTTCTGCGCATAGACAGGGGTGATCATCAACAAAACAAACAACACTGCAAAAATTCTGAATTTCGTCATAATTTCCTCCTATTCTTCAATGGTAACTATTTCGGCATCTTTCCATGAAAAACGCTCTGCATCGGCTTTTGCATCGTCCTGCGAAGCATATCTGCCGTATCTCACTTCAAATTTTCCGTCACTTGTGAAAATGTAGGTGTCCTCCTTTATCCCGCTCTGATAGTTCTTCGCCGCATCGATATTGCCGAATGCAGCAAGGACTATCGCATAAAAGACCTCTTTTTTCGCCTCTTTCGGAGCTTCTTTTTCGGGCTCTTTTTCTTCTTTTTCGGGTTCTGCTTTTTCTTCTTCGGCGCTTTTTTCAGGTTCGGCAGCAGGAGCCGTTTTCGGAACGCTTTCAGCCAAGCCTGCAACTTTGATTTTCGCCCGGATCTTACCTTTTGCCGCGTTGTCGATCTGGTCAAAAGCCTTCTTCGTGAGATCTATCACCTCTTTCCCCGGCCTGTCAGTAACTATGACCTCTACTTTTTTCTTCGTGTCTAAAGACTGCACTTCAAGCACCGTTCCGAACGGGAAACCTTTGGCCGCACAGGTCATGGCGTCGTTTGAAAAAGGCTCGCCGTTAGCCATGTTTTTTCCGTTGTATTCATCGCCGTAGAAAGTGACGTAATAGTAATATGTGTCGCCTGTCGAAACCGGATGCTTTATGACCCTCGGGGATTCGCAGCCTGCCGACAGAATACAGAGCAAAGCCGCACCGAGCATGAAAAGCAGGCTAAGAATGTTTTTTCTTCTTTTTAGTTTGTCCATCTTCACTGGAAGTATAGTAATAATAGTTCGATTTATAGTAGGACGAATGATAGTACGAATAGCCGTAATACGACTTGAACTTCTTTTCCTGCTTGAAATCGATGTTGTTGACGACGACTCCGAGACGCGTGATGCCTGGCTTTGAGATATTCGCGATAACAGACTTAAATACGTCGCGCGGAGTCTCGCTGATATTGACGGCAAGAATAAGTCCGTCGGTGAGAGGCGCTATCGTTGCAGCATCGCTTACCGGGCTGAGCGGCGGAGTATCAATGATGACAACATCGTAAATTTCCGAAAAATCCTTCAGGATATCAGCGAAACGTGCGCTTTCAAGAAGCTCGGCAGGGTTCGGCGGGATAATGCCGGCTGTAACTACATCAAGCCCTTCGTAAACATTCTTGTTGACGACATCGTCCATCGAATGTTCGCCGACGATAAGAGTCGAAAGTCCCTTTTCGTTCTTAAGACCGAAAACTTTGTGGACTCGCGGCTTTCTCATGTCGGCATCGATGAGAAGCACCTTCTTGCCGGCAACGGAATAACTCGATGCGAGGTTCGAAGAAACGATCGTTTTACCTTCGTGCGGAACAGAACTCGTGACAAGCATGACTTTCAGCTTTGAATCGGGATTGCTCAGCTTTATATTGGTCCTCAAAGACCTGAAAGCCTCGACAGCAAGATTTTTGCCGCTTTTATCCTCGAAGGCGATCTCCTTGAACTGCGAAGTCTCGATCTGCTGGAATTTGGGGATTATGCCGAGAAGCGATTTGCCGGAAATAGTTTCAAGCTCTTTGAAACTCTTGAATTTGGTATCGAAAAATTCTACGAGAAAAACTGCAAGAGACGCCAGAACAAGCGCTATAGCAAAGCCTGCAAGCAGTATTATCTGTTTTCTCGGCTTAACCGGGATCTTAGAAACAAGCGCACGATCGATCATGCGGATGTTGTTGTTCTTGAGGAGCGCACTGAGATCGGCCTCTTTCGACCTTTCGAGAACGATGTCGTAAAGTTTTTTGTTGGTCTCGACTTCACGGCGCAGCTTGCTGTAGTTGATATCGAGCTTATTCAGATTTATCGCCTCGGTCTGCGATTCGTTGAGCATCTTGCGGTTTTTCTTCATCTCGTTATCAAGCATTTTCAGTTCGAGATTGTAACTGCTTACAACACCTTCGATCTCGCTTTTGAACGTCTTTTCTATATTTTCTTTGTCGGCAAGCAGAGTTACGACTTTCGGATGCTTTTCGCCGTAAACCTGTTCCGACTCGTTTATCTTCGAAACGACATCAAGATATTTCAGCTTAAGATTGCCGATGATCGGGTTTTCCTTGCTGATCTCCTTGAAAAAGCCGTCTTTAGGATTGTCGATGTTGAGATGCGCGTACTCCTCGATTTTCGCAGTGAGTGCGTTGCGCCTGATCTCCTGATCTGTCAGAGTGTTCGTCAGCTTGATTATGCGGTTCGAAAGAAGTTCCTGCTTTGCCTCGAAAGTCGTTGCCAGAACATTGTTGCTCTGCTTGAACTCAAAAAGCATCATCTCCGAATTTTCGAGGTTCTGCTTGAGGCTGACGCTCTGATCCATGAGCCAGCGAGCCGCATCTTTCGTTTCGAAATACTTCTTTTCAAGGTTGAATTCGATGTAGGACGAAGCAACCGCATTAGCCAAAAAAGCCGCCTTTTCGGGATCTTTGTCCTCAACCGAAATACGCACGATGTTGCTGTTTTTCTGCGGGACCACATTGATTTTAGAGAGAAGAACGGCTATCGGATCAATATCATTGATTTTGTCAGGCTCGATTTTTTCGAGATCGAAACCCAAGTACTCAAGGACATTCTCTCCCGGCACCATTTCAAGCACTTTCTGCGCAACCGCGCGGCTCTTGATGATTTCGTACTGAGTCGCGTAATAATCCTTGTTTGCAAAAACATTTCCCTGGGTTCCGCTCTGAATGACTTCCATGTTGCCGCCGAGAACATTCGCTGCTTTCGGCTCAATTTCGATCGTCGCAGTTGACTCATAGATCTTCACCATGCGGTAGATCTGCGCAACAGTGAAAGTCATCACGATCAGGATTATCGCGATAAAAAGGTAAATATGCCTTTTCAGCAAGGCAAGGATTTCCATTAAATCTATTTCGCGTTCCTGTTCATTCATCAGAAGAATCTTTCTCCGACAAAAACTATATCACCGGCGTCAAGATAAAAATTTTCCTTTGCGCCGTTTACTATTGATTTAATATCGACGACAAAGCGTTTTTCCCTGCCGTCACTACCCTTTCTCGTCACAACGACATTCGAAAGATCGGCCAGATTGGTGAATCCGCCGGCAAGACTTATCGCTTCGATGACGCTCATGCGCCTTCTGATCGGAAAACTGCCGGCCTTTTTGACCTGCCCTAAAACAAAAATACGCTTGCTCACAAACTCTTCGACCAGAACTGTAACATTGGGTTCTTTCAGATAACCTTCTTTCAGTTTTGACGAAATTTTCGTAGCGAGAGTAAAAATATTGAGCCCGTCGACCTTGATCTCACCGATGAAAGGGAAATTGATGTAACCTTCAGGACTCACCTGATAAACGCCGGAAAGTTCCTTTTCGTTGTAAACCTGAATGTTGATTTTGTCGCCCGCACCTATGAAAGAAAGGTGATCCTCCTCTTCTTCCACAGTTTCCGCCGAAGTCTGAGAACCTGTCTGTCTGTCGGCGTTGTTTTCACCGACTCTTATCGTGCAGGACACAAAAAACGGGAAACTAAAAAAAAATAAGAAAAAGGGGAGAATTTTATTCATGAAAATTAGTAATCAAGAACGATTGAAAGCATTACCCTGTGGTCAATGTAGTCGTAATGGGTTGCAGTCATCCTTGTATAACTCTGTTCAGCGTTTGTTGCGTGGTTGAAATTCGTGGTCGAAGTCCGGACGTAATCAGTATCTTTGTATTCAAGATCATAAGCGAGCTTGAGACCGAACCAAGGGAAAATAGCGTAGGAAAGCGACGGACCGAAGTTTATAAGGTGATCTCTGCGTTTTCCCTTCGGCATAAGAACCGAATAAGTCATAACCGAACCGTCATCGTATGTATCGGTTCTCTGATATGAACCGTCTTCAGCCTGAGTGTATTCATCCCTGCTCTTGAACTCTATATTCTTACCGTACATAAGGTAGGAATAGCTGAAATTCATCGAAGCAAGGAATTTTTTAGCGAATTTCTGTTTGAAGTTCAAGTAAACTTTATGCGTCGAATTATACTGGAAATAAGCGGAAGGACGCATCGTCTTGAGGTAACCGAGAGCAAGTCCGGTATCCTGATACTTGAAAATCAACTCAGCATTCATATTGTAGTCGTGCTGAACGCTGCTGCTGACATTTGCAGAATAACCGGCAGCAAGTTTTCCGGAGATATAAGGAGTGAGCTGACTCATTACACCAAGGAAAATATTTATCGGAACAGCTCTCGAATCATCACGGATTTTTGATTCATAGTAATCCTGATATCTTACTGAAAAAGAAGCAAAAGCCATCGTTTTCGGGAGGAATTTCCATCTTCCGAAAAGATCAAGGAACGGGGAAATGTAGTTATAATCTTTATAAGCGGCATTATTTTTCGACTGCTCAAGGTAGTTGATGTCAAAACCGAGTTTAATTTTTCCGTAAAGGACATCTTCAACGCTTTTGAAAGCAACACCTAGTGCAAAAGAATCCATAAGGTTTCTGTTTTTGCCGGAAAGTTCCTGTCCGTCAGGAGTCGAAGACCTTGAAAGAGAGTTTTTGAAATCGAAAATTACCAGTCCGTCTTTGTTGAATTCGCCTAAAAGATCCGATCTGATGTCAAGTTCGGAAAGCTTTTTCGATGTTTTTTTATCTTCAAGTCCAAGATAGTGGTTGTAATCAAAAAGAAGCGAGAAACCTAGAGTTTTCTTGTCGTCATCAAGCTTGATACGGAGAGACGGGCTGTAGTGGAGGATCATATCCGAAATGATCTCGGCTTTTTTTTCTGCACCGTTATCAACTCTCGTATCGGTGGTTACCGTGTCTTCCGAGGCTTTAGTGATGTTTGACTCGAATTCCGGATTGATAGCGATACCTACATTCAAAACCGTATCTTTTGTTATTTTGAAACCTTTTTCCGGGGCGTCTTCCGAAAATACAAAGCCAGGAAAAATCATGATAAGCAGCACGAAACAAACTGCTGTAAAAAAATTTCTGTCAGTCATCTTATCTTACCCAAACACAATCTGATTACATTGTAGGACTCTGATCTTCCTGATCAGGAACTTGCTCTATCTGAGAAGCGTCTTCAGGAGTTTCAGCAGCCGTGGTGGCAACGATCTCATTAGCTGAAGAACCGTCGTTTGCAGTCTGAATAACACCGCTTGCATCAATTCCGGCTGCATCTGCGGAATCAGAACCTTCCATTGCGCCGCGGTTTATTTCAGTCGGCATATCGTTACCCATACTAAGATTCAGCGCACTGGACACAGTGACTCTCGCTATCCCGTTCTGCTGTTCAGTCTTAGTCTGAGTTTGATTTGAACGTTCACAGGATTGTGCAGCAGCCAATGACTTTTCTGCTGATTCAGCCATTCCGTTCAGAATCACAAGCTGACCCTGAGCTTCAGCAACTTTGCCGGAAGCAACCAAAGCTACAATCTTTGAAGCTATACCTGACGCACTGGAAACCAAGTTTTTAACATTGCCAAGATGTCCGGCAACACATGATTTCCACTTCTGATCCTTTGCTGCGGAAGCATCAGCACTTTCCTTGTTCAATTCCGCCTCTACATCGGCAATCTTACTTGCCTTTGCCTGAGCATCATCTTTAATATCTGCATACAGCGCAGACGCTAGGAGCAAAGAAACAACCAATAAAAAAACCTTTGAAAAAGACATATTACACCTCCATTAATTGCTAAACATAAACGGGAAAGTAACGCTTGCCGGACCGCCTTCCGGTTTCGGGAAACGCAATCTGCCGATAACACCCTTAATGCATTTTATAGTTTCGGCATCTTTGAGCGTATCTTCAGCTATATCAATACTTTCGACACGTCCTTTTTCATTTATCAAAATAGTTACAGAAACTTTTCCTTTCAAAGTCGGATTAGCAAGAAGGGCTTTGTCGTAGCAGCGTTTTACAGCCGCACTGCTGCCCCTGATCGTTTTGGCTACGCTTGCAGAATCAACGGCTCCGTCGACTTCCGTTTTGCCGACCGATGCTTTACCGACAACAGCTTTTTCAGCTCTGCCTTTAACTGCAACCGCACCTTCCGATTTTTCGACTTTCAAATCATCAATCTTAGCCGTTTCAACAGCTCCGGCATCGCCCTTTCTGCTACGTTGCGAAGAGCTTGTTGCGACACCGATCTGTTTTACGCCGGAAAGAGCTGAATCTATATCTCTGTCTTTACCTCCGTCACCGAGAACATCTGTAATGAATCCGCCGGTTCCGCCTTCACCTACTGAACCGATCATCTTCAAAAGACCTTTTCCGGCAACTTTTTTCTGCATTTCAGCAACACGTACAGATTCTTCACGCTGAATAGTTGAAGCGTCTCTCGGCTTTTCAACTCTTTTAGGAGCTGCCGCTTCCTGTTTTTCAGCTTTTTTTGCAACTTTCGTTGAAGTTGCCTGAGCATTCGGATCGACTTCCTTTTCTTCTTTCGGAGTCTTATCCTCTATTTCCTTTTCTTCTATAACTTCATCCTTTGTCTCAAGTTCCGGTGCAATAAGTTTTGCGAAGCGGTTGGGAACATCAGTAAGCTCCACCGGTTCCGGCTTCGGAACATTTGCAATATAAATCGCAAAAAAGAAGTAACCGAAAACCATGATGACCAGCTCTATCGAAACGAAAGGCCAGTCAAAATGTTGTGTCCATGAACCTCTGATTGACTTCGGCAGTCTCAATTTCGGAGGCTTCGGCGAAGGAACTACGAATTGAAACAGTACTATTGCATTCCCGATGAGAATTTTACCGCGATAATCTTCAGAAATAGGAAGAACATAATCGTCACCGCGTCTCTTCAGCGTTCCGCTTTTAATCAGATCTTCGATTTCCTTCGGCTCGCCTTTCAGGAAGATCTTACCAGTCATCTTCTGTGTAAGAACAAGCTCATAGTGACCTGATCTGAAATAAAACATCGGGAACTTACCGGACAAAAAAGACGAAGGCACAACAAAATGCGCTTTTTCCGAGTCACCTATAAAAACCGTCTCTGCTTTTCTGAATACCTGCTCGTCAAGGATCCTGCCGTTCTGAATAACGCCGACCCTCAAGACTTTCTCTGATATCCCCTGGGGCATAACAACCTCGTAAAATGCAATAATAATCTTTCAAAAAACAGTGACCGGCAAATTAATGCCGGCCACATAAAACATACTAACCAGCCGTGGAAATCGTAGCGAACTTAAAGTTCGAGAATTCAGCCTGACCGGCAGTGTACATAACTTCCGTCAACAAACGGTAAGGAGTTTCCTTATCCATAACGATTGTCGCGACACCGTCAAACTTAACAGTCGGGTTGATTGCTTCAAGGCGTCTTTTCTTTTCAACGGCTTCAACCAATGCTTTGTTCAAAGGAATAATGAAATAAGCATCTTCGCCGCCGCGTTTCTGCGAAGCTTCAACTTTACCGTCTTTTACAACCGTAACAGGTTCGTTGTCAACAACTATTGAAGACTTAGCAACCGTAACGGTGACAGTTGCTGCAGGCTGCAACAATGAAGTCGACTTCGGAATATCCAAATCCGGTCCTGGAGTAATGTTTACAGGATCTGTAGCATAACTCTTGAGAAGGAAAACAAGCATGATCGTAAGAATATCCATCAACGAGTTGATGTTTAATTTCTGTCCGCCTGCGCTTTCTCTGCCGGTTTTAGATTTTTTCCTGCTCTTCAGAATCTCTTCTTCATAATTTTCCGGAAGGTATTCGTAAGTTTTGTTTTCTTCTGCCATAACACCCTCCTTATGCTATACCTGCGCTAAGTACAACGTTCGGGAAAAGAGTTTTCTTCTTTTCGCCGTCCTTTTTCTCGCGGGTAGCGTCCATTATTTTCATAATGTATTTGTACTTAGTGTTCGGTTCAGCGGTGATGATAATGTTTTCTTCAGCCGGATTCGCATCTTTCAAATCCGAAATGATCTCAACAAGTTTATCGATATCGTAAACTTTTGCATCGACCATTTTGCCTTCCGCATCTTCTTCTTGTCCGTCAATTTTAAGAATCGTCGGACCCAACGGATCGTCTTTGTTTTCAATAACCTGATCTCTTACAAAAACAGTGATACCTCTGTCAGTCAGAGCAACTGTCAGTTTAAGAGGTTTATCATCCGGTCTGTCTGCCGGCGGATTTGCCTCGGAAGAAGGACCGATCTGCGGTGTAGCAACGTTGACAACGGCTATTTTTACAGACTCCATTGAGGTCAGCAACAACGGTATAAGAATAAGAATGAGGTTCATTGCAGCCGTCATATCGAGATCCTGACCGGATCCCTGTGAACGTCTCTTACCCATTTTTTATTCCTCCAAATCGTGTCTGTTTACTACTCAGCCGTTCCTTTTTCTCTGCTAACAAGCAGGTTTGAAAGTTTTACAGAGTAAAGATCGATGTCATTGAGTATTTTTCCTGCAAGACCGCTAAGAATAAGGTGAATGACCGTTCCGGGAATAGCGATCAGAAGACCCCAACCGGTGGTGTTCATTGCGATAGCGATACCGTTTGCAAGCATTGCCGATTTCTGCTCAGGAGCAGCGTGAGCAACTGCTTCGAATGCATCGATAAGTCCGAAAATCGTTCCGAGAAGTCCGAACATGGTAGCCGTACTCGAAATTGCGAACATGCTGGGAAGGAGCTTCGAAACTTTCGGGGTTACTTCAAGAGTAGCCTCTTCCATTGCATTCTGGATCTCAAGCTCGCCTCTGTTAGCTCTGGAAAGACCAGCTTTCATAACTTTTGCAAGTGCTGCATCGCCTGCTGCATCGCAAAGTTTGATAGCTTTGTCGACACTGTTTGCCATAACAAGTTTCTGGATCTGTTTCATCAAATTTGCGCCGTTTGTGTTGAATTTTACAAGAAGAAAAATGCACTTGTAAATTGCAACACCGAGAACGTAAAGACCGCAAATAGCGATGAAGTGCATAAACGTTCCGCCTGAACGATAAAACTCAGCAAACCATTCCATAGTAAATCCTCCTAAAAAAATAAAAATAATATACTAGAAAGCATCGTCTACACAGACGGCTTTCTCAACCTCATCCAAAAAACTAACGTTCAGATCGAGCGAGCGGTACGAAAACTTAGCTCTTGACAAAAACGTCATTACTTCAGGTTTTTGTATGGTTCCTTCGATCTGGATCTCATCTATAACTATTGTTTTCGCTTCGACATTGAACGAAAAAAGCAGTGAAGCGATAAGCGCACAAACAAAAAGCATCACAAAATTACCCTTTACAAGAACAAAGTTGCGCGGAATATATACAAACAAATTTTTTAAAGCAAATTTTTTGGCAAAAGCAACGCAAAAAATATGCAAATCATTGTTTACATTATTGTTTTTCATCACAGTTTTTATCATTCCGTCTCTTTATTTTCTTCCGCTCCGGTATTAGTTTCACCCTACTCCTGATTTTCGGCCGCTTCTGCATTAGTTTCAGGTTTCTGTTCAGGCGCTGCTTCTGCTACAGGCGTTTCCGCGCCGCTGCCAGCATCTTCCGGTTTCTGTTCCGGAGCTGCTTCCGCACCGCTGTTCGCTTCTTCCGGTTTTTGTTCGGGTGCCGTTTCCGCAGGTGCTGCTTCCGCCGGAGCCTGATTTTCAGCCTGTTCAGGTGCTTTCGGCGTCCACTCTTCAAGTTTCGCCTTTGCCGAAAGACTGAGCGTGTCGTTTTCGTCAACAACCGGATATTCCTCCAGATACTTGCTCCAAGCCTCTGCTGTTCCGGCTTCTTCAGCTTTTTTGAACGCAGCTTCCTTATTCTGTTTGAACAATCTCGCCTCTTCTTCCTGCGCCTGTTTTCTCTTTTCAGCTTTTGCTTTTGCGGCAAGTGCGAACTCAAGTTTCTTCTTTTCGGTGTTTGCCTCTTTTATGTAACCGTCGACAAGCGCCTTATCCTGTTTGAAGTTCTTGCTTTTCGCAATCAGCTTGAGATATTCGTTAAAATATTTAACCGCGGTATCGAAACGCGCCGGATTTTTGTCGCCGTTGACATCCGCATCGAGGTAAAGCAGAGCCTTGTTGAAAATGACGCTGTTGCGCAGAGTTGCCGTAAGATCGTTTCTCGCCTCAAGTTCGTCAAGCAGAACCGCGGCATTCTTGTAATCCTCAAGACCTTTGCATGCCAAAGCGAGATTCAGTTTCGCCGACCAGAAGTCGTCCTTGATCTTCAAAGCCGCTTCAAGCTGCTCTTTCGCAGTGGAATAATCCTCGATCTTCATCGCAAGGACAGCTAGAATGTTCCTTACTTCAGGCTGATCCGGATTTGCCTTGACCGACTTCATCAAGTGTGTCGTAGCCCCTTTCGAATCGCCCGTTCTGTAAAGCAGGAATCCGTAAAGTCTCTGAAGTCTGAAGTTTTCTGGATCCCATTTTTCAGCCGTCTCGAGAGCCGATTCTGCAAGCTCGTACATCTTTTTATTGAAGTATGAAGTTGCGAGCGAAATGACCGCCTCGGAATTCTGTTCGTCCTCCTTCAGAACCATCTTCGCGTATTTTTCGGCTTCGTCGTTGCGTCCCAGCTGGAGATTGAGCCATGCTATGAAGTTGTATTTTTCGACAACGTCAGAGTTCTTTTCGGCAAGCTGCGTGAGATAACCTTCTTTCTCCTTGATCTGACCGGGCATGTAGAGCAGAGCCAGATTATAAAGCGGTTTTGTGAATGAGTTATCAGCCACGTACGCCTTTTCATACCAGACGGCAGCATCTTCGCGGTTTTTCATACGCTCGAAGCATACTGCCGTGTTGAATGCGATCTGCGCATTTCTCTGATCTTTGTTGAAAGCGGCCTGCCAGAACTTGACAGCTTTTTCGCAGCCGCCGTCGGAATAAGCGCGGAGACCTTCCTCGAAGTCCGCAGCAGCCGGACCGATATATTTTCCACCCTCGTAATTCGGATTTTTTTCCTCTTTAACCTCACCTGCTTCGGTCGTTTCAGCACTTGTCGCAACACTATCCGATGCAGATTCAGGCTGTTTTTCGGAACCGTCCGCGTTTTCAGGCGCAGTTTCAGTCTGGTCGCTGACTTTATCGGAACTTCCTTCCGGTTTTTCTGAATCAGAGGAAGAAGCCGAAGGTGCCGTTCCGCACGAAACGAAAGAGAGAAGTGCCAACAATATAAAGATTTTATTCAGCTTTTTCATTTTCCACCTCTTTAGGCGTTTCATCCTTCTGTTCGGAATTTCCTTCCTCTGCGGCTGCTCCGAGACCTGCCTTCTTGTAAACTTTCTTTTCCGCCTTATCAAGCGAAATTACCGGAGCAAAACCGGAATCGACCGCGTTTTCCTCGGCGAAAATAGGAGTTTTGCCGACTTTGTATTCAGCCGGCCGCATAACCGCAAGTTTTTCGGTTATGAGCTGCGTCCACCTGTTGAAAACTTTGAACTCACGCGCCTTTTCCAAAGCCTTTGAATAGTAGGTTACAGCCTGCTCCTCGATAGGTTCAGCCTGCTGTTTGAGCATATCCGTGTAAATTTCCTCTTCTTCCTCGCTGAGTCCTGCCGGCGGTTCGGCGTCGAACAGAGCGTCCGAGAAACTCTGGTAGAGGAAACCGATCCTGTACATTCCGGCCATCATCCACTCGTAAACCTGGAATTTCAGGACTTCGTTGTATTTTCCTTCAAGTTCCTTCATCGCGGCGACTTTCTTTTTGAGGTTTTCCTCAAGCTGCTTGTCGTTCTTTCCGATGATCTTGAGTTTCAGATAAGCATTGAACTCGTCTTCCAGAAGTTTGAACTTCGCCTCAGCCGCATAGAGCATCGACTCATCGGTCGTGACCTTCTTTGCAGCGATGAAGGAAAGGATCTTTTCGTAGGAAGCCTTCGCCATTTTCTGGTTGTTCAGCTTCTCCTCGTAGATCTTCGCAATCTGGTAGCGCGCCCTTGCAACAAGGTGGGTTACGGAAAGATCGTTCTCGAAAGTTGAAATGAAACTTTCGTAATTTTTGATCGCGTCTTTCCAGTCTTCAGCCTTCTGATACATCCTGCCGACATCGTAGAGGGACTCTTTTCCTTCCGGTTTCGACTTCTCTTCGGTGTAGTAAAGCCTGTAGTATCTTGCCGCGTCTTTGTACTTCTGGAGTTTTTCGAGAAGGAACGCCGCGTTGAAGACTGCGTTCGATTTTTCCTTATACTTCGGATACTTGTTGTACAGCTGGATATAAGCCTTGACCGCCTTTTCGTGGTCGTAGCTCATTTCAGCGTTGTAGGCAACAAGATAGAGTGACTGCGGCGCAAGATCGGAATTCGGATATTCGGTGTAGATCCTTTCGTGCAGATGCAGAGCCGATTCGAACATCGTCGCCCTCGAATAGTTGACGGCAGCATTGTAAATCGCCTTATCGGCATCTTTGTTGCCCGGATTTTCCTCGACCATCCTCAGATATTCTTCGGCAGCTTCCGAGTGTTTGCCCTCTTCCTCAAGCTGCTGAGCATGTTTGAAAAGAGCGCTTGCACGGTATGTCGAGAACTCTTCCTTCGCCTTTCTGTCGGTTTTTGCCTTCGCAGCGAACCTTTCCGCAAAGACTTTCGACCATTTTGCAACGCTGACCCAGTCTTTTTTAGCCGTGTAGTAAGCGATTATGTCTTTCGACGCCATAACTGCCGGCTGAGTCTCCGGGAATTCGCTGATTATGCGGAGATAACGCGGTTCTGCGTCGCTGTAGAGATCGTGGTCGTAGTAGATCCTTGCGACGTTGTATGCGACGACCGGTTTGTCCTCGACCTCTTTAGCAAGTTTCAGGTACATGTCACTCGAAAAAACAAGTTTCTGTTCAAGCTCGCTGAGCGGTTTGCCCGCCTTTTCGGAAGCCGGAATATTCTTTTCGTCGGAACCTTCCCAGATGCTGTTGTAGCAGTAGAAAACCTGGAATGCCGCGTCGTCTCTGTATTTGTCCTGATTTTTGTCGTCTCTGACTTTTTCGTAGACAACGACCGCAGCCCTGATATCGCCGGAATAGAACAGTGTGTCGGCCAGGCTGTAGGTTATGTCGTATGTTTCCGAAGTGTACGGGAAATCCTTGAGGTATGCGGCATAGAAGTCCGCAGCCTTGCGGTATTCTGCAGCCGCACCGTCAGCATCGCCGTTTTCCTTCAGCGCCTGAGCCTGTTTGTGGTGGAAAACAGCCGTGTCGAGAAGCGCGACTTTAGCAAGTTCCGCAGCAGCACGGACTGCAGCAGGATTTCCGCGGTTGACACGCGCCCATTCACTCGAAGAATTGTATTTCTCGGCAAAAATCTCCGTCTCCGCAGCCGCTTTGTCAAATTCACGCGCCTTGTTGCAGAGCTGGATAAGAGAGTTGTGAAGCATCGGCGCCTTTTCGTAATAAGGATAACGCCCGATTATGTAGCGGTAAACCTTTTCGGCTTCCGTGTATTTGTTGTTTTCGTCAAAGTAGCCGCCCAACTGCTCAAAAACATCGATTTCAAACGAATCGGCCTTGATCCCCGAGAAGTAGGCGATCGCCTTGTCCGCGCTGCCCCACTCGTCGTCGGCAAAACTGATCGCGATATACTGGACAGCCTCTTTTCTGAGGTTCTGCCCTTTATCGACGCCGCGCGCCTTCATTTCGTCGGAGTAGAAAAGGAGCTGCGTAAAGGTTTTGACTGCGTCTTCGAGGCGGAACTGTCTGTAGTATGTCCACGCCAGTTTGTAGAGAATCTGGTCATAGAAGTTGCTTTCGGGGAATTTTTTGCCTTCCAGATACTGCTCTTCGGCTTTTTTGAGGTCGTTTCCAGCAAAGTAGTAGTCGCCCAGACGGAGCCTGAGTTCGACGTAATTTTCGCCGGCAAGCCCTTTTTCAAGCAGGGTGAGCCAGACCTGGACAGCCTTTTCGCCCTGACCCGACTCGGAGTAGCAGTAACCGAGCAGATAGTAGACCGAACCGATGTATTCAAAATCGGGGAAACGGCGTATCATTTCGGTGTAAAGCCTGATCGAATCGGAGAAATCGATCTCCGGAAGTTCCGGCTCGACAGTGATTTCACCGTTGTCGAATTTTTCGAGTTCGGCTTCGTACCCTGCCGTCTTCTCGTTGTAGACGATCATCGAACGTTCGTAGTAAAGCTCGGCAAGCCTGTACATCGCATTCGGAGTGTACTTCGGATTGTCGGGATACTTTCTGATGAACTGCTCGAACATGATTATCGCATCCTTTCTGGCCTGAGTCTCTTTAAGTTCCTGTTCGGATATCGCGTCTGTATATTTCGACTCGACGAATTTTCTTTTTTCCGCGACTTCCCTTAGAACGAGCTGCCGGAATTCTTTCTGGTATTCCCTTACGCGCCCTTCAAAACGGACAACTTCCCTTGCAAAAGCCTCGCTGTTGAAAAGATCATCGTCAACGATAACGTCATCCGGAGAAGAAGCAGACTTTTCCGCTTCGGCATTCTGCGTTTCATCCGGCTTTTCGTCTGCAAAAACAGGAACAGCCGCAAACAACGCAAATAGAAAAATCAGAAAATATCTCATTGTTCACCGTCTAAATTAAATTGGAGTTGCTGTATTTCGGTAGCTTTCTTGGTTTTGAGACGCATGATTTCGGAAGTGGATTCCTCTTTTTTCTCCCATGCGACGTCTATCAGTCCGAGATCGCCCTGAAGTACAAGGTCTGCAAAAATATTGCGTGCGGTATTCATATTCGAATAAATCGCGAGAACCGCCATTTCCTCGACCTCGCGCTTTGCCCTCAGAAGTTCGCTCTTATAGGCATCGACATTGCTTCTCTCCTGCTCGTAAGAAACCTTGAGATCCGCAACGATCCCTTTCATCGAGTCATTCAGCCTGTCGTAGAAATCGGCGAGCTTGGCGTCGATCCTGTCGGCTTCTTCGATAAGGTCAGCAACTTCCGGTGCCTCTCTTTTATCAGAAGAACTTCCGATGATGCCCTGCTGACGAGCCACGATTCCGTTGAA
>CAJOMF010000033.1 GCA_905235605.1 uncultured bacterium | reverse complement strand
AAGATAATATTCCTGCGGAACGACTGTTTCTTGACTATCTCTTTTGTTTTGCTTATAAGCCATCTTAGGATTCTCCTTAAGCTTGTTTTGTCAAAAAGACTTTAAGGATGAATCCTATCTTTTTCTATTTTTTTCTCAAAAATCTTTACACTTTTCGACTATCCCACAGAATTTAGGACTGAACCATTTTTTTTTTAATTATTTCTATCTTTTTTTGAATACTGGAAAAAAAATGATTTGAAGAAGAGATTTTATATATGAAGTTATTCTGCGCCGAGCCATTGTATTCTACGACATTCTGAAATTGTTGAATTTTTTTTGCAAAGCTTTTCGATAAATCATCGATAAATTCCTTTAAATCAGTTCCAAGTTCTATTTGCAATGCAGAATACCCTATATCGTCTGTGATATTTATATTTAATAGATATAAAGAAGGGCTTTTTGATTCTTTAAGTCTTTCAGAGATTTCTTTTATGATATTTAAGCTCATGCTTTTCCTCCTTCAAAATAAATTGAAAAACAGTTGTATCTGTCGAAATTTTCTAAACTTTTTTGAATTTTTCCTGCTGAAAAACTTGACTTTAAATTTAAATTAAGTATAATTGAACGCTGATTCCTGATTCCTGATTCCTGATTCCTGATTCCTGATTCCTGATTCCTGATTCCTGATTCCTGATTCCTGATTCACGAAATTTATATTTTCTGTTAACAAAATCAACTCCTCAAAAAAAATCAAAAACGCGTTATGATACGGAATGTGGAAAGAAAGGCAAGAAATTTGTTCCTGCATCGATCTTTAATCTGAAACGCCAACTTGCCGAATGAATTTCCGCCAATTCACCGAATGAAAAGTTGACATTTTACCGAATGCGTGATATTTGGCTAATGATTTTAGGGTGTTAGAGTGGGCGTGGTTGTCGGGATAAACAGGCTGCCTGAAAGATTGATTGTTTTTTTGTAAGGTGTTAAGGAGGTAAACATGACCAGCTACGAAATTCTTCTGAAACAGGCATCGGAGCTGCTTGAGAGCGAGCCTTGGGCAATTTCGGCGATGAGCAACATTTCTTCACTTATCATGCAGTCGCTTGCAGATCTGAACTGGGCGGGATTTTACCTTGTGAAAAACGGAATCCTCACGGTCGGGCCGTTTCAGGGAAAACCTGCGTGCATCCACATCCAGCCGGGCAAAGGCGTCTGCGGAACGGCGTTGCAGAAAGATGAAACGATCCTCGTTCCCGATGTCCACGCATTTCCGGGGCATATCGCATGCGACAGCGCATCGAATTCCGAAATAGTCATTCCCATTCATTCAAACGGCAGAGTCGTCGCCGTTCTCGATATCGACAGCCCGCTTAAAAACCGCTTTTCAGAGGCTGACAAAGCCGGACTTGAGCAGCTTGTGAAACTTCTGGAAGAGAAGGGCGAGTGGAGTTGAACAGTGGCAAAGCCGCATCTTTCATTTTATCTGGTTTTGTTTTTCCTGCTCATTCCGCTGTTTCAGTGCTTCTGTGCTTTTGCTGAAGAAAATCAGGATGTTAAAAATGGATCGCTGGTCTCTTCCATAAAGATCGAAGGTCTGGGCAGGACCAAGGAATCCTATATGCTCTCGGTGCTAGGGAAGTATGTCGGGATCCCCGAAAACCGCATCGATCTGCATGAGGTCAAGGTCACTCTTGAGGAGTTGGAGCTCTTTTCCGAAACCGAGGTTTCGCTTCAGAAAGATGAAAACGGCGCAACCGTGCTTTTTGTAAAAGTTAAGGAAAAATGGTCGTTCATTCCGATCCCTTTTTTTATGTATTCAAGCTCGACAGGCTTTATGGGAGGGGCTTTCGTGATGGATACGAACGCCTTCGGGATCAGGGACAACTATGTTGTGGGCGGAGTTTTTTCAAAAAACATCCAGCTCGCGCTTATGGCCTACAGCAGACCTTCGCGCGACATCAGGCACCCCGGTTTTACTGTCGGAGCCTCTTTTAACCACCGCGATAACGAGGAGAAGAATCTTTCAGGCAGAAAAATATTCGAATACAACGCAATGGGCGGTTCGGTTTATGCCGCAGTGAGCGATAAAATCACGGCACATTCGAAGATAAACGCCGGTCTGCGCTACAGCTACACCAATGCCGGCGTTAAGAAAAAATACGCGGAATATAAAGAAAAAGTCAAATCTTTTCACGCAATTACGCCGGGAGCCGGCTGGGATATCAGTTTTTCATCGCTCAACGAATGGTTTCTGTCGGTGAAATCCTTCAGTATAGACGGCGCTGTGACGGTCCTGACTTCGGGAAGCTGTGCAGAATCTCTCGGTTTTAAGTTTACGATACAGTATCCGCTGCCGGTTACACGCCTTAGGCTGCTTACACAATACGCGCTTTACCTTTCAAATAACCTTCCGATCCCGCTGAGACCAACACAGATGGTCGTCGGAACGACGATAATGCCCGACAAATTCCACGGCACCAGGATGGGAGGAGCCGATTTGGGTCTCGAAGTCGGCATTCTGAACACGAAATTCGTGATGTTTTCGGCTTACGGGCTTTTGGAGCAGTTCGCCGGAGAGGATTCCGACGGAAGTTTCGTAATGAATTTCGGATATTCGACCGGATTGAAAATGTATCTGAAAAAACTGGCGATCCCCGCGATTGCAGTCGGCGTTTCGCACAATCTGATGCAGAACGAGCTCAAGTTTTCCGCAACGATAGGAATGGGAGGATTTTAGCCGTTATTTCGGAAATTTCTGACCCTGAAATCCGCCAAACTGCCAAGCAAAAATCCGCCAAATTGCCAAACGAAAATCTGCCAATTTGCCAAATTGCTTGATTTCAGTGAATTTTTCAGTATGTTCTTTTGGTGTTTTTAGAGGGTGGAATGAAAAAGTATAAACACAGAGTGGTTGATTCGCTTTTGGTGAAAAAGTTAAAAGGCAAAGGTGCTGTTCTGGTTGAAGGTGCAAAATGGTGTGGAAAAACTACGACGGCGGAGCAGGTTGCAGGCAGCATTCTTTACATGTCGGACCCGGCGAAATTCAAGCAGAATCTTCAGGTTGCCGAAATAAATCCCGGAATATTGCTTCAAGGTGATGTTCCGCGGCTGATAGATGAATGGCAGGTTGCTCCGCAGTTGTGGGATGCGGTGCGTTTTGAAGTCGATCATCGTGACGGTTTCGGGCAGTTTATTCTTACAGGTTCTGCAGTTCCGGTAAGCAGGGATGAAATTTATCACAGCGGGACAGGGCGTTTTTCGTGGCTTTTGATGAGACCTATGAGCCTTTTTGAATCAGGTGAATCAAACGGAAGCGTAAGTATAAAACAGCTTTTTGAAACTCCTGAGCAGATATCGGGAGTCAACAAGCTGGATTTGAAGGATATAGCTTTTCTGATATGCCGCGGCGGCTGGCCTAAAGCGTGTGAAATGGATAAAGAAACCGCTCTGGCACAGGCATTTGATTATTTTGATGCTGTCGTGCGTTCTGATATTTCAAGGGCTGACGGTATTTCAAAGAATCCTGACAGAGTAAGGCGCCTGATGCGTTCGCTTGCCAGAAATCTCGGTTCTCAGATCACGATCAAAGCTATCTGTGAGGATCTTCAGACAAACGAGGCTTCCGATTTTTCAGATACTACGGTCAATTCCTATATAAACGCTTTGAAAAAAATATTTGTTGTCGAGAATATGCCTGCATGGAATCCCAATTTGAGGTCAAAAACAGCGATCCGCAGTTCGGAAACGCGCTATTTTGTTGACCCTTCGATCGCTGTTGCAGCACTCAGTCTCGGTCCCGACGATTTGGTCAACGATCTCAATATCTTAGGACTTCTTTTTGAAACTATGTGCGTGAGAGATCTCAGGGTTTTTGCCGATGCGCTTGACGGAGAAGTCCGCCATTACAGGGATAAAAACGGACTCGAATGTGATGCTGTCGTGCATTTGCGCAACGGTTCCTTCGGATTGGTTGAAATCAAACTCGGCGGTGAAACCGCGATAGAACACGGTGCCGCGACACTGAAAAAACTCTCTTCGCTGATAAATACCGAAAAAATGAAAGCCCCCTCTTTTATGATGGTTCTTACGGCTGTCGGTGATTATGCTTACCGCAGGAACGACGGCGTATATATTGTGCCGGTTGGTTGTCTCGGGGAATAAATCCGCCTGACTGCTGAATACTTTCTCTGAGAATTTTGCGATTTTGCGCAAAATTTCGAAAATTTCGGGGATAGAGTGTTTTTTGAGGCAAGAAATTTCGGGGATAGAGTGTTTTTTGAGGCAAGAAATTTCGGGGATATAGTGTTTTTTTGTCGAAAAAATTTGCGGGAAATCTAAAAATGATGTATTTTCAGCTGGTTTTGACGGGGGCTTTTTATGGAAAAGGTTTTCAAACGCAAATTATATGACAGACTTCTTAAATGGAAAAATGAGCGTCAGGGACGCACAGCCATACTGGTCGAAGGTGCGCGGCGTGTCGGCAAATCGACATTGGTGGAGGAGTTTGCCAAAAATGAGTACGAAAGTTTCATTCTCGTTGATTTCAACCAGGCGCCGAAATATATCAAGGATTTGTTTGATGACATAACCAGTCTGAACAACATTTTTATGCGTTTGCAGCAGCATTATCAGGTTACATTGGAACCGCGCAAGTCGCTTATCGTGTTTGATGAAGTCCAGAAATGTCCTCAGGCGCGTCAGGCAATCAAGTATCTAGTAAAAGACGGCCGCTACGACTATATTGAAACCGGATCGCTTATCAGTATCAAAAAAAATACGCAGGATATCACTATTCCGAGCGAAGAGGAACGTGTCACAATGTATCCGCTGGATTACGAAGAATTCCGCTGGGCTTTGGATGACAATGTCAGTTTGAAAATAATAAAACAGCTTTTTGAAAGCAGGACTCCGTTAGATGTATCGCACAGAAAAGCGATGAACGATTTCAGGCTTTATATGCTGGTAGGCGGAATGCCTCAGGCGATAAACACATATCTTGAAACAAACAATTTGAGTCTTGTTGATCAGACAAAAAGGGAAATTATCCGCCTCTATCTTGACGATTTTCAAAAAATTGATTCCACCGGCAAGATTGAACGCCTTTTCCTGAATATTCCTGCGCAACTCAGCCGCAATATCTCGCGCTATCAGCCATATTCCGTTGTCGGAGACCAGTCGGAAAGCAAGATGGTTGAAATGCTTCAGGCTCTGTCAGAAAGCAAAACCGCTCTTTTCTGCTACAACTGCACCGATCCGAATGTCGGTATGTCGCTCACAAAAGATCTGAACCGCTACAAAATTTTTCTTGGGGACACAGGTCTGTTCGTGACTCTCTGCTTCTGGGACAAGGATTACACCGAAAACGCGATTTACGATAAACTGCTGAGTGACAAATTAGAGGCAAATTTAGGTTACATTTACGAAAACATGGTGGCACAAATGCTTGCCGCTGCGGGCAACCGCCTGTTTTACTATACTTTCCCGAAAGATGACAAGCACAATTACGAAGTCGATTTTCTGCTGTCGCGCGGCAATAAACTCTGCCCGATCGAAGTAAAATCGTCAGGATACAAAACCCACAAATCGCTGGATGCTTTCTGTGAAAAATTCTCATCAAGAGTAGGCGAAAGATATCTGATTTACACCAAAGATTTAATCAGAGACGGCGAGACGACCTGCCTTCCGGCTTATATGACACCGTTTTTGTAATTGATATCCGATAAATTGTTGAATTGTTTGATTTTGCTGGAGTTTTGTTGCATGATTTCTCGTTTTTTATGTGGTTTGAAAAAGTGAAGAGGGCTTTTAAAAACGGAGGAGACAAATGAGTATTCAGGAAAGAGCGGAAAAAGGTGCGGCATACAAGGCTGAAGGCCGTTACAACTGCACAAGATCGGTGTTGGCGGCATTCAGCGATATCGTAAAGATCGACGAGAAGGAACTTGCCGCGCTTACATCGGGATTCGTTGCAGGCATGGGAAACATGGAAGGGACCTGCGGCGCACTTGTCGGAGCGATCATGGTCGCCGGAATAATTTCCGAAGGCAGCGGAACTCTCAAATATTCAAGGATCATCGTCGATAAATTCAAAGAGCTGTGCGGCGCTACGATCTGCAAGGATCTTAAAGGGATCGACGGCACGCACTACCTCTGCAGCTGCCCGGACTGCATCAAAAACGCCATTCTGGCGGTAGGCTGCGCATTCGATATCGATTCTCACGAAGCGAAATAATTTATAGTGAAACCTGCAGAAAACAGCTAAGAGTTTCTTTCTGAATCAGGTTGTTTGATGAGTTTTTCCAGTGTGCCGAAGAGAGCCTGCGGTTCTATCGGTTTGCTCAGATGCGCGTTGAGTCCCGCCTGCATGCTGCGCTGGACATCATCATCGAATGCGTTAGCGGTGAGAGCGATGATCGGAATGGTCCCGGCATCTGAGCGTTCCATGGAGCGGATGGTTCTTGCTGCTTCCAACCCGTCCATTACGGGCATACGCATATCCATCAGAATGGCGGCGTAGTATCCCGGATCGTGCTGTGCGAACATTTCTGTTGCGATCTTTCCGTTCTCCGCTGTATCGACTTCGATTTTACGCATCCCAAGGATCATTTTCACGATCTCGGCATTTACCGGCACATCTTCGGCCAGCAGTATGCGGCATCCTGTAAGGTCGGTTCCGGTACTGTCGTTTTGTGCCCCGTAGCCGCTTTGCATCTCTTCTGTGCCCGCTGTTTCTGGAGCTTTTGCGGCTGATTCAGCAAGCGTGACCGTGACGGTGAAAGTAGTTCCTTTCCCTTTTTCGCTTTCCACGGAGATAGTTCCGTCCATCAGCCCTACGATGCTTTTTGTGATCGCCATACCGAGGCCGGTGCTGCCGTAAGTGCCTGCTGCGGAAGAATTTTCCTGGCTGAAAGTGTCGAAAATATGAGGCAGAAACTCTTTGCTTATCCCTATTCCGGTATCACTGGCAACGAATTTCAGCACGACTTTTCCGTCAGAACGCGAATCTTCCGCGACTTCGAAGTTCACAGACCCGCCCTCAGGGGTGAATTTGACGGCATTTCCCAGAATGTTGATCAGTATCTGCCTGAGTTTCATTGCATCACCGACGTAGCACTCGTCAAACTTGCCGTTGAGGGTGCACTTGTATGCAAGCCCTTTGTCTTTGCACTGCCCGCCGATTATGCTGTTTACCTGATCTATTGCCCTGAAGAAGGGGAAAGACTCGTTCCTGAGTGTCATCCGCCCTGACTCTATACGGCTCATATCAAGGATATCATTGATGATTTCAAGCAGATGACGGGCTGACACCCCGATTTTTTCAAGATGTTTCTTCACTTCACTGCTTGCCGTTGGATCGCTGGCGGCGATAGTGTTGAGCCCTATGATCGCGTTCATGGGGGTGCGGATTTCATGACTCATATTTGAGAGAAATACCGTCTTTGCCTTGTTGGCACGTTCCGCTTCGGCCAGTGCAGCCACCAGAGCCTTTTTGCTTTCAGCGAGCTCGTCTTTCTGCGCCTGCTCGCGAAGCAGCGATTTTTCAAGCTTTCTGCGGTATTCCTCCTTTTCGTCCTCAACGACAAAAGTGTGGAGCAGACATGTTCCGACCATATATCCCATCGCGTAGAAAGGCCACAGCGGATAGATGATCTGGAATGCTATCAGAACGATCATGGCGATCCCGAAGAGGCCGATAGTAAGATTCCTCCGCCGCACTTTTCCCTTGGTTCTGATGGTGACATGAAGCGTGTAGGCCGATGTGAGCAGAAACATCAGGATCTGGATGACAAGAGTGACATGTCTGATACTTTCCGCGTGGTAAACGCCGTTTTCATCGAACCAGAACATGACAGGATGAAAAATATTGAGCGTTATCACAATGATCTCGAACACGAAAAACGCCCATCCGGTATACTTCAGTATCTTGTCAAAAATATTCCCTCTTTCCAGATAATCGACTACGTACTGCGTCCACAGAAGCACAGCAGCCGCCATTGCCGCGAAATAGAGCGTCGTATCGGCGAACTGGATCTTCGTCATCCGGTATTCGTCGAAGACACCCCACAGCGCATCGGTGACATAGTAGCTCAGCACTGCCAGAAGAAACCAGCAGTAAGTGTGCCGGGTGCCTGCAATAGCGTCCTTCCGGGTCAGAAACACATCCCTGTTTGTTATCACCAGTATGATTGCTGCTAAAATTCCTATGATCGAATATGTCATATCGCACCCGTTACATTAAAAAAACTGCGGGATAATACAATAAAAATTCAGATGTTTCAATATAGGAGGCTTGTTTTTGACAGAATATCCGTTTTTCGGCTATAATTCGGCGTTTTTTTGAGAAGAATTTGAAAGAAAGGAGTCTTCGATGTGGCTATATAAAAAGTTCAAGAATATGGCGGCAAAACCTGTCGGAATTTTGGGAAAAATCATGGTGAGAAAGCTCAATGGAGAGCGTCACGCAGTACTTGCCGACTGGGGATTCTCGCACTTGAAAGTTCATGAAAACGCCGATTGTCTCGACTGCGGATGCGGCGGCGGAGCAAACGTCAGACGCCTTCTCGGCATGACTAAAGGACGCGTTTTCGGAGCAGATTTTTCAAAAGTCGCAGTTGCCGAAACGAAAAGAATCAATAAAAGCGATGTCCAAAGCGGCAGATGTCAGGTTTTTCTCGCCGATGTGAAAAAACTTCCGTTCGAAGACGCTTCTTTTGATATCGTGACCGCCTTTGAAACCATTTATTACTGGCAGCTCGATGATTCTTTCAAAGAAGTCTTCCGAGTACTTAAAAAGGGAGGCATCTTCATGATAACCAACGAAGCTGCCGGCCTCAATCCGGCTAATTTCGAGTGGGAAAAACAGATCCCCGGACTCAAGATCCACACAGGAGTTGAGATCAGAAGCGCGCTCGAATCAGCCGGTTTTACAGAAATTTCAATAGATGAAATAATCGAAAAAGACTACATTTGCGTTTTGGCTGAAAAATAAATGACTTTCACAAAAATCTACCGCACGCCGGACGGCTTTGACGACATGATGATGAGTTCCGACGGCAAACTCCTTACCGGTCTGTGCTTCATAAATTCGCGGGATCACTCAAAACACATAATGGGTCTCGAAGAAAAAGACCTGCCGGTTTTTTACGGCACAAAAGAGTGGCTCGACATCTATTTTTCTGGTCGTCAGCCCGATTTTACGCCGGAATACCGCATAGACGGCCTTACGCCCTTCAGAAAGGAAGTTTCCGATATAATGCAATCGATCCAGTTCGGACAAACCATGACTTACGGTGAAATAGCGGAACTTATCGCGCAGAAGCGCTGCATCAGAAAAATGTCGGCGCAGGCTGTGGGAGGCGCTGTAGGCTGGAATCCTCTCTGCATAATCGTTCCATGCCACCGGGTTCTCGGCGCAAACAGAAGCCTTACAGGGTACGGCGGCGGCATCAAAAACAAGATCGCCCTGCTGAAACTGGAAGGAATAGAGTTCAGGAAACCGTAAATCTCCGCAGCGTCAGAATCCGCCAAATTGCCAAGCAAAAATCCGTCAATTTGCCAAATTAGTTGATTTTATCGGATTCTTTTTATTTTTTAGGTTTTTCGGCAGAGATGACAAGTTTTTGCAGTTTTTAGAATTTCTCTGCCCACTTTGCAAGTTCGGCTTTGTCGATCCTGCCGTTGAGAAGTTTTCCTTCGATGATATTCGCTTTCGGTGCGCTCGGCTGGAGTTCCTTCACGGTGTTTCCGAAACCGCTGCCGCCGCTCGTTGCAAAGAGGACCACTTTCTTTCCGGTGAAATCGTAGCTTTCAAGGAATGTGTTGATGATGTGCGGCGCGACATACCACCAGATCGGAAAACCGATGAAGATCACGTCGTAATCGGCGATCTTGGCGTTTTTGTCTGCAAGTTTCGGACGGCTTTTCTTGTCGGCCATCTCCACGCTTGAGCGCGACGATTTGTTACGCCAGTCGAGATCGTTGCTCGTGTAAAGCATTTCGGGTCTGATTTCATAAATGTCTGCTTTTGCATCTTCGGCAAGCTCTTTTGCGACTCTTGCAGTCGTTCCGCTCGCACTGAAATAGGCAACTAGTTTCTTCGGCATCTTCTTTCCTCCTTCATTTTGCTGGATTGCGGTTTTCTGAGCATTTTCCGGCTGTTTTTTTGCCTTTGACTGATTCTGCGCGAAAACAAGCCCTGCAACAACCAGAATAGCCAGGATAACGATAACTTTTTTCATGATCCCTCCTGAAATATCAAACTTTCAACAGCTGCGCCGAAGTCATTCCGGCACATCAAAACGGCATAATTTATCTAAAACTGACACGATGTCAAAATAAAAATTGACACGGTGTCAACTTTTATGTAGCTTTGCTCCGGTTCTGTGTCAAACTGGTGAAAATGCTTGTTTCAGGGAAAATCTGCAAATAATAAGGAGTAAAACAATGAGAACGGCAGTAAACATTCTGATGACGCTGCTTCTGATGGTCGCGATGGCTTATCACTATACCGGTCCGATGTGGCATGAAATAACGGGAACGGCGATGTTTGTCCTTTTTATCATTCACAATGCACTGAATTACAGGTGGTACAAGTCGCTTGCAAAAGGCCGGTACAATGCGGCGCGGGTCTTCATGCTGGTCACTAACTGTCTGCTTATTGCCGATATCCTGCTGCTCATGCTTTCGGGAATAAGCATGTCTTTCTATGTTTTCAAATTTCTTCCCGATTCCGTTTCGATCCCTTCGGCGAGAAGCATCCATTTGATCGCATCTTATGCAGGATTTCTTCTGATAAGTTTCCACATCGGCCTGCATATACGTGGTGTGTTCGGGAAAATATGTAATAAAATCAAGCTGTTTTCTGAAAAACAAAAGGGACTCGGCTTTATCCGGGTTTTGTTCGTTTTGTCGGTCGCTGCGGCGTGTTTCTACGGGGTATATGCTCTGAAGGAGAGAAATTTCTGGGGATATATTTCAGGCAGCTCGATGTTCGCTTTTTTTGATTATGAGGAGCTGCCGCTCTGGTTTTTCCTCGATTATGCAGCGATCATGTTTCTTTTTGTTATATCTGCGTTTTTATTGCAGAAACTGTTTGCGGCCGGATTGAAAACAATAGCGGAAACCGCGCTCCGGAACATCACGGAACACAAAGTGCGCTATTCAGTCATTTCCGGAATTCTGGTGCTTGCTGCAGTGCTTTTTGCGATTTTCGGGGTTTCTTATATCAGAAGGCATTTCCAGCCGGTGGAAGTTGACCGCATGACTGCTACACAAACAGAACGGATCGATATGAAAGGGAAAAACGGCATCGTCGTTTATTTTACCAGAGTCGGAAATACCGATTTCGCAGAGGATATTGACGCGGTTTCGAGTGCATCTCTTATGAGTGACGGCGGAACTCTTGTCGGAAACAGCGAACTTCTGGCGGAAATGATTGCAAATGCAACAGGTTACACGGCTTATGCCATAAAAACGAAAAACAAATATTCATCAAGCTATATCGATACCGGCCGCGAGGCAGGAAAGGAAATGAGAGGTGAAAGATCTTCTGAAATAGAGCAGGATTTCCCGGAACTTGCGCAGTACGACACGGTGATCCTGGTTTATCCGCTCTGGTGGGGAACGCTTCCGGTGCCGGTTCAGAGATTCCTGACTGAAAACAAACTCGAGGGAAAAACGCTTTATTCTCTGGTAACACACGGCGGCGGCGGTTTCGGCTCGGCGCTTCAGGATACCTCAAAATACACTGCGGCAAAATTGAGCCCGGACGCACTTTCGGTCTACGACGACGAGGTGACAGCTGCGCTTCCGAAGGTTTTATCGTGGCTTGAAAAAATTGCGAATAACTGACACTGTGTCGGAATAGAGGTTCCCGTGCAGCAGCGCAAGATCATTCATGTCGATATGGATGCCTTTTTCGTTTCAGTGGAGGAGCACGATAATCCTGATCTGAAAGGGCATCCGGTGGTAGTCGGGCATGACGGCCCGCGCGGAGTGGTGGCGACTGCAAACTATACGGCGCGCAAATTCGGGATCCATTCGGCGCTTCCTATCGTTACGGCACACCGCCTGTGCAAAGATCTCATCGTTGTCGAAGGCAGGTATTCGCGCTATAAGGAAATCTCGGAGCAGATACGGAATATTTTCAGGGAATACACTGATATGATCGAGCCTTTGAGTCTGGATGAGGCCTTTTTGGATGTGACGCGCAATAAAAAGGGGATCCCTCTGGCCGTCGATATCGCTTCAGAGATCAAGCGGCGGATATTTGAGGATACCGGACTCACCGCTTCTGCAGGGGTAAGCTACTGCAAGTTCCTCGCCAAGATCGCAAGCGACTACCGCAAACCGGACGGACTCTGCACGATCCATCCTGACCGCGCACTCGGGTTTATCGACAGACTTAAGGTCGAACAGTTCTGGGGAGTAGGTGAAAAGACGGCTCAGCATCTGCACAAAATGGGAGTTTTTACCGGGCGGGAACTTCGCGAAGTGCCTCTTGAGACATTGAGACGCGAGTTCGGAAAGAGCGGGCAGATCTTCTATGACTTTGCGAGAGGCATTGACGATCGTCCTGTCGTAACGGAGTTCATCCGCAAGTCGCTGGGGTGTGAGCGCACATACCCGAAAGATCTTGAAAGTTGCGCGGAAATGCTTGAAGAACTGTCTCATCTGGCAAACGAATTGACAGAAAGGCTTAAAAAACACGGTTTTACGGGCAGCTCTCTTGTTTTGAAGATCAAATACAGTGATTTCAGGCAGACGACACACTGCCGCAGCTGCAATAAGCCGGTCGAGACTTTTGAGGAGATCTTTTCAATTACTCGTGAGCTGCTCAATGAAGTCGATGCTGGTCAGCATCCGGTGAGACTTCTGGGGCTATCTGTCACCAATCCTGTTCAAACTGAAGATCCATGCTTTCCGCAACAGATGACCTTTGACTGGTAAAGTTCAGACTGGCGCGTATCTAAAAGCGCGTTCTTACATTATCCCAGCATTTTCTGCAGTCCGGCAGGGTTCAAAATGTCGATGACCGGCGGTGCGTAGGAGATCAGCGACTGTTCTTCAAGCCGCTTCAATTCTCTGTGAAGCGAAGAGCGTGAGACATTCATGATCATTGCCCATTTTGAGACTGATCCGGGGATGGGAATTTTCTTTTCACCGCTTTGTCTCGACCTTATCAGGAGCCAGAATGCCGCTTTCTGAGCGATCCCGCTGTATGAAAAAAGTTCCAGACGCTGCTGGAGCATGTATGCAACGGAAGCGATCTCTGTGGCGAAATTTTCCATTATGCGGATATCTTTCTGCATGAGTTTCAGCAAATCTTCCTTCTGCAGGATCATTAGTGTGACGGGTTCAAGTGCGGCGATACCGCACGGATATTTTCTGTTCCGCGAAAATACTGCGGCGGCACCTATTATTTCGCCGGCTCCGAAAGAAGAGACATTGACCTTGGTTCCGTTTGTAAGCAGTTTCTGAACTTCAACACGTCCTTCGAGGATCACGGCGATCCGCGTGGCTGATTCCATCGGGCGGAATATCAGCCTGCCTTTGTCACAGCGCACTATCCTGTAAAATATTTTTTCCAGATCATTGCTGATTTCATGCGCAGGGATCCCTCTGAACAGTGAACTTTTCTCAAGCATTGAATAATCCATTTTTCCCTCCCTTCAATCTCTCTGCGGCATTATACGAAAAAAATCCGTTTGTGTATCTGTAGATACAGATTTTTGAAATTTTCACTGTATTTTTGCATCGGAATGAGTGGGGAGAACCTTAGTGATCCTTAATGATGAAGTTGAAAACTTAACAATGGAGGAAAAAATGGAGACAAACAAAATGTTCTGCTTTCAGTGTCAGGAAACCGCACAGTGCAAAGGATGTACCGTTTCAGGTGTCTGCGGAAAGAGACCCGAAGTCGCTGCAATGCAGGATCTGCTTATCTATGTTACGAAGGGACTCTCCTCGGTAACGACTGCACTCAGCGCCGAAGGTAAAAAGATCGGGCTTGATGTCAATCATCTGGTCACGATGAATCTCTTCATGACGATCACAAACGCGAACTTCGACCGTGAAGCGATAATAAAAGCGGTTGAAAAAACGCTCGCTGTGAAAGAGGAACTTCTTGCGCAAATCGACGACAGGTCAAAACTACCGGCAGCCGCTTTCTGGAACGGTTCGGCCGAAACCTTTGACGAAAAAGCGAAAACAGTAGGCGTTCTTGCCACGGAAAATGAAGATGTCCGCAGTCTGCGTGAACTTATCACCTACGGTTTGAAGGGACTTGCAGCCTATTTGAAGCACGCAAACGCCCTTCTGCAGGACAACGAGGAAATTGATGCCTTCATTCAAAGTGCGCTTGCAAAGACTTTGGATGACTCTCTCTCGACAGACGATCTGGTCGCACTTACTCTGGAAACAGGAAAATCCGGTGTTGACGGCATGGCTCTTCTTGATAAAGCAAACACGGAAGCTTACGGCAATCCCGAAATCACCAAAGTTGATATCGGTGTCCGTAAAAACCCCGGCATCCTGATTTCAGGTCACGATCTCAGAGATCTGGAAATGCTTCTGGAACAGACTTCCGGCACAGGAGTCGATGTCTATACCCATTCCGAAATGCTTCCTGCTCACTACTATCCGGCATTCAGGAAATATCCGCACTTTGCAGGAAACTACGGCAACGCATGGTGGAAACAGAAAGAGGAATTTGAAAAATTCAACGGTCCTGTCCTTATGACGACAAACTGCGTTGTGCCGCCTTCTGAAAGTTACAAAGACCGCCTCTGGACGACTGGAGCGACAGGATTCCCCGGATGCAGGCACATTGAAGGAAAATATGGAGAAACAAAGGATTTTTCTGCCATAATCGAGCAGGCGAAAGGATGTCAGGCACCGACAGAAATCGAAACGGGCACAATTACCGGCGGTTTTGCACATGAGCAGGTTTTTGCTCTGGCTGAGCCGGTAGTCAACGCCGTAAAATCGGGCGCGATCCGCAAGTTCGTAGTCATGGCAGGCTGCGACGGAAGGCAGAAGAGCAGGGAATATTACGCTGAATTTGCGAAAAAACTTCCCAAAGATGTCGTGATCCTTACAGCCGGATGCGCAAAATACAAATACAACAAACTCGATCTGGGCGACATCGGCGGCATTCCGAGAGTATTGGATGCAGGGCAGTGCAACGACTCATACTCTCTTGCACTTATTGCCTTGAAATTAAAAGAGATTTTCGGTCTAGACGACATCAACAGACTGCCGCTTGCATTCAACATTGCGTGGTATGAGCAGAAAGCTGTTATCGTCCTGTTGGCACTTCTTTACCTCGGTGTAAAAAATATTCATCTCGGGCCGACACTTCCTGCATTTTTGAGTCCGAATGTTGCGAAAGTTCTGGTCGAAAACTTCGGTATCGCAGGTATCACAACAGTCGATGAAGATCTTAAGATTTTGATCGGATAATAACCGGAATAAAGAGGAAAATCACGATGATCCGCAAGATAATCCGCATTGATGAGGAAAAATGCAACGGCTGCGGCCTCTGCGCCAAAGCCTGCCACGAAGGGGCGATCGAGATGGTGAACGGAAAGGCGAAACTGGTGCGCGAAAATTTCTGCGACGGTTTCGGTGACTGTCTTCCGAACTGTCCGACTGGGGCGATCTCGTTTGAGGAAAGGGAAGCTCCCGCCTATGACGAAGCTGCCGTAACTGCTGCCAAAAAGGCTGAAAGCGTAGAACAAGCTCCTTTTCAGGGTTGCCCCGGATCGCGTTTCATGCAGATAAAAAGAGAAGATGAACTTCAGGAAGCGCAAATTTCTGAGTCTGTTGCAAAAAATGTTTCCCGCCTCAACCAGTGGCCGTGCCAGATCAAACTCCTTCCCGTTCAGGCACCTTTCTTTGACGGAGCCAAACTGCTGATCGCGGCAGACTGCACCGCTTACGCCTACGCAAACATGCACGAAGATTTTATGAAAGGTAAGATCACCCTCATCGGCTGCCCGAAACTCGATGCGCTTGATTATTCGGAAAAACTTACCGAGATCATCAAAAACAACGACATCAAGAGCGTAACAGTAGTTCGCATGGAAGTTCCGTGCTGCGGAGGTCTCCAGAGAGCAGCCGAAAACGCTCTGCGTAACAGCGGAAAGTTCATTCCCTGGCAGGTTGTAACGATCTCGCGTGACGGCAGGATCCTTGACTGACAGCGGAAATTCAGGGAAACAGATCAAATATAATTGATGCAGTGTCTTCAAAAATCACAGTTCAGGCTTGTATTGACATGTTCCGAAAGTTCTTTGTATGTCAGCGAAATCACGACTGCTGCGATAACTGCGGTGCAGAAATCGGACACCGGCATTGAATAGAGGACGCCGTCAAGTCCGAAAAAACGTGGCAGGAGCAATGCGAAACCGACTCCGAACAAAACTTCGCGCACCATTGAAAGCATGGTTGATGCAAATGCCTTCCCTAAAGACTGGAGATAGATGAAAGTTCCTTTGTTGACTGTCGCGAAAACCATCATGCACAGATAAATGCGGAAACTTTTCACAGCAAACGCGCTGTATTCGGCACTTTCGTTCGATGCACCGAAAACCGCGATGATGAGATGCGGCAGAAATTCGACTATGAGAAGCGCGACGAAACCGACAGCTGCTTCGGAAACTAGAAGCATAGTGAACAGCTTTTTCGCGCGGTCTTTTCTTCCGGCACCGATGTTGTAGCCGACAACCGGGATGCATCCGGCTGCAAGTCCGACCGCAACGGAAATGACTATCTGGAAAAATTTCATTACGATCCCGACTACAGCCATGGGGATCTGACGGAAAGCTTCTTTTGCAAAAACAGGGTCGATTGCGCCGTATTTCCGTATCATGTTGTTTACGGCAGCCATCGCCGCAACAAGCGAAATCTGAGAAAGGAATGAGGTCATTCCGAGCGGAAGTATTTTTTTGAGAATGGAGAATCTCAGTTTGAAAGAATCCTTGTTCAGGTGCACCGATTTCATCCGGCAGAGATAAAAAACCGCAAGTGCGGCTGTAAGAATCTGCCCCAGAACTGTGGCTATTGCGGCACCCTTCATTCCCATTTTGAGAGGAAAAATAAAGAGCGGGTCTAGGACAATGTTGAGTAACGCGCCTGAAACAGTTGAAATCATTGCAAATTTCGGACTGCCGTCAGCACGTATGACAGGATTCATCGCCTGACCGAACATATAAAACGGGATCCCGACTGAGATCCAGAAGAAATATTCTTGTGACAAAACGAATGTTTCAGCGTTTACGCTGCCGCCGAAAAAGTCAATGATTTCAGAGGTGAAGGCTAAATAAAGCACTGTGATGACACTACTTGCTGCAATAGATGAAACGACAGCTGTCCCAACGGCATCAGAGGATTCCTTTTCCCGACCGCCGCCCAGTGAAATGCTTACAAATGTGCATGCTCCGTCTCCGATCATGACCGCAACGGCCAAGGCGACAACTGTTAGAGGAAAAACAACGGTGTTCGCTGCATTTCCGTAAGATCCGAGATATGCAGCGTTTGCGATAAAAACCTGATCTGCGATGTTGTAGAGCGCGGCGGTGAGAAGCGAAATTATGCACGGAAGCGAATAGCTTTTCATCAGCGCGCCAATATGACCTGAAACCAAATAATCCTGAGAAATTTTCATAAGATACACCAATACAAAAACAATAATGAATCAAACAGTTGGACTTACGCTGATTGTGCTGCGCACTGCGGGCGGAATAATAGGTGAAAAAATAAATCTGTCAATAAATTTTAATGTAGTTTTTGTGGTTAAGACTTTGATATCGTTGAATATTATTTAATTTGATCGGCTCTGCTGAAACAAGAATAACTTTCACGGTGTCAGAATAAATCTTAAAATTCGTCAGTAAGTTCCTGCCTGTGAAAAGGTGAATACCCATTTCCCGTTGATTTTGGCGAGTTTCATATCCTGCTGCAGCCGCCAGGTGTGCCTGCCCCCGCCGTATACCGCCGCATTGACGCGCGATCTTCCGCGGAGTTCCGCTTTGTCACCATCTATCGTCACTTTGATGTCGTCGTGTTCTGCGCTGTAATAGTTCAAAGTGCCGTTTTTGACTGCTTCCAGATACTCCTTTTGGTTCATTTTGGAACCTGTCATGTGGATCAGTACGAAACTTTTGTCGTGGATCTGAGCCATCGCAGCCATGTCTTTTGAGATCATGGCGCGGTACATCGCCTTGTAAAGTTCGGTTATCTGCGCGGTATCTTCCGAGGTCTCAGGCATTGAAACTTTATTTTTTTCCATTGTGTTTTCCTTCGCCGAAAGCGGCGTAAAAACAAGAGTTAAAAGAAAGATTATCATGAAAAATCTTGCCATGTCATCCGTTTTTCAATCTGAAACAGCCGTTAAAACGGCATAATTTACCTAAACCTGACACGATGTCAAAATAAAACTAGACACAGTGTCAATTTTCATGCAGATTATGCCTGTTGAAGCGGAAGACCGCCGAAGTTTTAATTGTCATTTAAGGAGAAGCTTATGAGAAAAAATTTGAAAGTCATGCCGGCTGTTTTTCCGATGCCGGTACTTATGGTAGCTGCTTATGACGAGCAGGGCAAAGTCAATGTGATGAATGCCGCATGGGGTACGATCTGCGATATGGACAAAATCGCACTCATCATTGACGACGAGCACAAAACAACGCAGAACATCCGCAAAGTCAAAGCCTTTACTGTAAGCCTCGCCGACAAAGAGCATATCGCCGAAGCTGATTTTTTCGGCATTGCCAGCGGCAATAAGATCAGCGACAAATTCGAGAGAACGGGATTCCATGCTGCCAAAAGCGCTCTTGTCAATGCTCCGATTATTGAAGAATTCCCTGTTTCCATGGAATGTGAACTGGCCGAAATTGTTGAAACAGCCAACTTGTTTGCCGTTGTTGGTAAAATTGTCGGTGTCAGCGCGGATGAAGAAGTATTGGATGCTAACGGCAAAGTCAATCCGCTCAAGCTGAATGCACTCATTTTTGACCAGTTCCAGCACGGCTATTATGCAGTCGGTGAGAAAGTCGGTCAGGCGTGGAATGCCGGTAAAGAATTAATGGAAAAGAAATAGGTTTTTGAACTTAACCACACTACGCCGTAATCATACAGTTCTCTATCGAAAAATTTTCCCCCTTCTCCGGTATTTTTGCCGTAAACTGACCAAAATTCATTATAAAAAATCGACACGATGTCAAGATATGTACAAAAAATCATCTGTAAAATCAACAAATTATCAATTTTTTTAAAAATATTGACTAAAAGTCATTGACTTTGAGTCATAAAATATTATGCTCTTCGGCGGAGGTGGCTGATATGACTAAAAGACAGGAACAGGCTTTGAAAACAAAGGAAAAAATTTTGAGGGAAGCGGCAAAAATGGTGGCTGAGAACGGCGTGGACAATCTTAATGTCGATGTTCTGACAGAACGCTGTGAGGTCGCAAAGGGGACTTTCTACACTTATTTCAAACATAAGGAAGACATCGTTTTTGAGATCTGCCGTGATCTGTTTGCGCAGATAGAAGAGCGTATGCAGCAGATGACCGGCAAAAACATCGTTGAAAAACTTTCCTACTACTTCGACGAATTTATGAACGAAGTCGAAAGATACGGTGTCAACATTACGAGAGCATGGATCAGAGGTGTTATAGATCCTAACAATGCACCGGCAAACTTTGACAACAGGAAATGGCAGTATGATGTCGAAATGCTTGAAAATATTTTGAAAAATGCAGTAAAAAGCAAGGATCTGAAAAAGAATACTCCGGTCGAGCTTCTCACGCACATCATTATTTCGCAACTCTACGGTATGATGACGGTGTGGTGCATGTCAGACTGCGAGTTCGAACCGAAAGAATGGACAAAAAAATTCTGCGATATTCAGCTGAAAGCAATCCTTGAAAAATATTTGGTTTAAAGGGAGGAAATCATGCAGAAAGTAAAACTCAACAACGGTATCGAGTGCCCGCTTATCGGGATCGGAACTTTCATGATCGCCCCTGCTGATGCGGAAGTGAGTGTTCGCGAAGCACTCAAAATGGGTTATGAATTAGTCGATACAGCTGCGGCCTATCAGAATGAGAGAGCCTGCGGGCGCGGTATCAAATCAAGCGGTATCCCGAGAGAAAAGGTCTTCGTCTCAACGAAACTCTGGCCCAGCGAATTTGAAAACGCAAACGCGGTCGATGAAACGCTTGAGCGACTCGGACTGGATTATGTCGATCTTCTTTTCATCCATCAGCCTGCGGGGAACTGGCTTGCGGGCTACAGACTTCTTGAAAGGGCATACAAAGAGGGTAAGGCGAGGTCGATCGGCATCAGCAATTTCGAGGGAAAATACCTCGATGAGCTTCAGAAAGAGTGGGAGATCGTTCCGCAGTTCATTCAGGCAGAGGCGCATCCTTACTTTGCTCAGAACGAACTGAGAGTGACGCTCGACAAGTACGGCATCAAACTGATGAGCTGGTATCCGCTCGGACACGGCGACAGATCGCTCATCGAAGAGCCTCTTTTCAAGCGTCTTGCTGAAAAATACGGCAAAAGCAGCGCGCAGGTGATCCTCCGCTGGCACACGCAGATGGGCTTTGTCGTGATCCCGGGCAGCAAAAACGTCGCCCACATAAAGGACAATCTCGACATCATGGATTTCAATCTCACTGATGCAGAGATGGCCGAAATCGCGAAACTCGACAAAAACGAGCGCTACTACCACCGCACGGAAGAGCAGCTTGCACAGTTCGCTGTATGGCATCCTGCCTACGAAAAAGCGTGATAGAGGAGATCAAAATGGGAAGGATCATTTTTACGATTTTTGCAGTTGTTGTATTAGGCATCTGCCTTACTTTATCGGCTAAAAACACAAATACGGAGAAAAAGACAATGGAAAACACAAACAAAAACCGCAAAGTCCTCGTCGCATACTTTTCGAGGACTGGCGAGCAGTATTCTGTCGGCAGCATCAGTGAAGGAAATACCGCGATAATCGCGAAAATGATAGCTGCGAAAACCGGCGGAGACCTTTTTGAGATCAAGGTCGCAAAGGACAACTACCCGAAAGGATATTCCGCGCTTACCGAGTATGCAAAGGCTGAAAAACAGAAAAACGCGCGTCCCGAGATCGCCGGAAAAGTCGCAAAATTCGCGGACTACGACACCGTTTTCATAGGCTATCCGAACTGGTGGGGCGATATGCCGATGCCGGTCTACACATTTTTGGAAAGCTATGATTTTAATAACAAAAATGTTGTTCCGTTCTGTACTCACGAGGGTAGCGGGATCGGCGGCACCGAGTCAAGAGTCAAAAACGCGGCGAAAGGCTCCAAGGCGCTGAAAGGTTTCGCTGTATATGGTCACACCGCGCAGAACGAAAGGGCTGAAGCGGAGAAAAAAGTTTCGCAGTGGCTGAAAGAGATAGGGTTTTAGCTGACACAGCTTGGAAAACAACGGTTTAAGGAGGATTTTATGCAATACACGGAATTGGGAAACACGGGGATCAAGGTGTCGCGCATCTGCGTCGGCGGAATGAGTTTCGGAGAAGCGTCTGAGAGGTTCCACCAGTGGACTCTGAATCAGGCTGACACACAGAAAATGATCGAACATGCCTACAGTCTCGGTGTGAATTTTATTGACACTGCAAACTGCTACAGCTTCGGTACGAGCGAAGAATACATCGGAAAATCGCTCAAGAATCTCGGGATCGGGCGCGACAAGGTAGTGCTCGCGTCGAAAGTCTATTTCAACGACGGGAAGCTCTCGAAAGAAGCAATCCTGCGCGAAATCGACGGAACGCTCACGCGGCTCGGCACGGACTATCTCGATCTATACCAGATCCACCGTTTCGATTATTCGACTCCGGTCGAAGAGACGATGGAAACTCTTGACAGTCTTGTCAAAGCCGGGAAAGTAAGGGCTATCGGTGCGAGTGCTATGTACGGCTATCAGTTCCATAATATGCAGATCGCGGCGGAGAAAAACGGCTGGACGAAATTCTCAACTATGCAGAATCACTACAATCTTCTTTACCGCGAGGATGAACGTGAACTGATTCCCGTTTGCAGACAGTACGGGGTTTCGCTTATTCCGTACAGCCCTCTTGCCGGCGGACATCTTGCGCATAAAGGCTGGGAGTCGGGAAGCAGACGTTCTCAAACAGATAAAGTTATCCGCGACAAATACGATTCCGAAATGGAAAATAACCTTGAAATCATCGCAAAAGTGGCTGATATGGCTGAAAAATACGGAGTTTCTATGACTGAGATCGCGCTCGCATGGCACTTCACGAAGGGAGTGGCATCTCCGATCGTCGGTGCAACAAGCATGGCTCATTTTGATGATGCAGTCAGGGCAGCCGATCTGAAACTCTCGGAAGATGACGCAAAAACACTCGAAAGTGCCTACAAACCGCACAAAATAACGGGTGCACTCAGTGAAGAAAGCGGCGACAAGAATTTCGACAGAATAACAGCAAAAAAATAGTATAAACTTGACACGGTGTCAAAATACATTGAACCCGGATATTTGCTTGATCGGCTCATCTATGACGAGATGAAATCTGAAAAATTGGAATAACCCTATTCAGCGTTTCTGACGCAGCGTGCAACCTCAAGAGTTTCTTCATCTTTTCTTTCGGTTCTGACATTTGCGTTTCTGGTTTCAAGAATCCATACCAAATCTTCCTTGTCAGTTACTTCCGAAGAAGACCAAAGAAATTCATAGTAGTCTTCCTCGCCGAATTTGGTGTATCCTTCCAGTGACGGTGCATCCTCACAGTGGCATGCATCAGACCATGAAGCGGAATCAAGAACATCAGCTTCTTCGCTGACAGGGCATGTTCCGCCCGGTACAGAGGCTTCGCAGGAAAGAATGAGCGTTCTGAGTTCGTCGATTGTCGGGAGTCTCCAGTCATCAAAACTGTTCTCTTCAAGGTCTTCGCAGTAATTTCCTGCGTTTTCCCAAGTCATCATCGGCGATTTTTTAGACCAGAAGAGTCCTGTCTTTTTGTCAAGGCAGACCTCTTTTTCAGAATCGCTGCAATCCTTGAGTTCCGAATAGCATTTGCCGGACATTTCCCTGTAGCCGTTGACGCACTCTTCGGCAAGCTCCCACACTAAATCAAGATTGCATTTGTAAGAATTCCCGTCGCGGCACTGATAAGTGAGCGGATAGCACTCTTCTTCATCGCCGGTGTCTGGCTTATCCTGATTTCCAGTGTCTGTTGTGTCATCGGTAGTGTCGGAAGCAGAATCACCATGATCGCCTGTGTCTGCTGATGAATCTGATGTGTCGGAATCGGTTTTGTCTCCGGTGTCGCTGATGTCTGCATTGCCCGAATCTCCGGAATCAGAGTTGCTGTCATTACTGCTGCCGCATGAAACCATCATGAACATAGCTGCACAGACAGCTGTCAGAACAAAAAATCTTTTCATACTTCACTCCTTAAAAAAAGTTAATAAAAGTGCGAAAATATTGAAGAAAATACTTGACTTGGGTGAAAACGGGTTACGCTTTGTTAATGTGTTGTGTTGTGTTGTGTTGTGTTGTGTTGTGTTGTGTTGTGTTGTGTTGTGTTGCCATCACTGCGTCTTCAAAACAAAACCAACAAAAAAACGCGTTATTTTAGGGAAAGAGGAAAGAAAGGCAAGTTTTTGCGAGATGTTTCGCGTTGCTCAGCCAAAAAATAGTAAGAGATTTCTTGCCAATCAGTATAAAGTACCTACAATTTTGCGTTTTTTTTTGAGGGAGGAAAAAATGAAAAAAAATTTGTGCTGTTTTTACGCTTTTTACACTGTTTTTACTGGTTTCATGCGGAAGTTCAGGAAATAACGTAAACAAAGACAGTACCGACACAGGCGAAACCGTGACTGACGAAGATTCAGATACGGCTGCAAGCGGGCCGGCTGATACAACATCGGAAGAGCCCGACAATGAAGATCCCGGCAGAAAACAGGGCGGACTTTACGGCGAATGTTACCCGAATGCAACCTGCAACACCGGTCTGGTTTGCGATGAGGAAAACAATATCTGCATCAAAGATCCGAACGGCAGCGCTGACGATTCTGATAACGATGCGGCAGAAACTGACGATGACGTCGATACAACGCCGGAACAGCCTGACAGCGAAGAACCTGAAGGCGATTCCGACACTTCGGATTCAACTGATGATGCGGATTCGAATAATTCGGGCGATGATGCAGATTCGCAGTCAGACGACGATGCCGACAGCGGCGATCCGGAGGAACCCTGCACAACAATTGACGGCAAAATGTGGTGGTCACCAAAAACAAAGGATCCAATGGACTGGCTGAGTGCACTGAATTATTGCGAAAAAGATTTGAACGATTCGAACAAATGCGGATATTCAGACTGGCATCTGCCTACGATCGATGAATTGAAGACACTGCTCAAGTGGAGAAGGGATTCCCAATGCAAGGTTTCCGATACGGACAACTGTTTGTCTTTTGATGACTGCTGGACATGTTCAAGCTGCTGCCATGATTGTACGCTTGGAGGTGGAGGAGAGTGCAACTACTCTTCTTATTATTACGACGGAAAATACAGCAAATTATACGACTCCGGCTTGCTCTGGTCTTCCTCTGTTCCAACCGAGTATTACCATTCTGCATGGGTTGTAAATTTCAATGCCGCTCAGGTGTACACCAAAAGTAAGTCGAACACGACGGAAGTCTATGTCCGCTGTGTAAGGTAGTTTGCGGATTTGACTCCTATCAAACACACAAGTTTTCTATCGCTTAATAACTATATCGATACTGAGCCAGTTCTTAATCAGATCAGCTGCCCTGGAGTCATCATCTTTTGCTTCGACATCTTTTGAAAAAAACTGACGCAGTGTCAAAATAAAAACTTGACGCAGTGTCATTTTTGTTTAAAGTGAGTCGAAACCTGACACGGTGTCAGGATAAAAGTTCGTTTCAACTAGCTCGGGAGGGATCATGAAATCAGGATTTTTGTTTGGTAAGGCGGCGGTCATCGCACTTGTTTTGTGCGGCATCTGCCTGAATCTATCGGCTAAACCTTCAAACACGGAGAAAAAGACAATGACAAAAGTAGTTCAGACTGCGGGGCGCGACAATCTCGGAGCTTTCGCGCCGGAATTCGCTCATTTCAACGACGATGTGCTTTTCGGAGAAAACTGGAACAATGGTGATATCTCACTTAAAACGAGGAGTATGATCACCGTTGTCGCACTTATGTCGCAGGGGATAACCGATTCTTCGATGAAACATCATCTCCAGAACGCAAAAAACAACGGCGTTACGAAGGAAGAGATCGCGGCTGTCATAACCCACACTGCTTTTTATGCAGGCTGGCCCAAGGCGTGGGCGACTTTCAACCTCGCAAAAGAGATCTGGAACGAAAAAACTCCCGCGCTTAGCGAAAAAGACAGATACGCTCAGACGATCATGTTCCCGATCGGCACGCCGAACACCGCTTATGCGAAGTATTTCATCGGACAGAGCTATATCAGTTCCGTTTCCGAAAAACAGGTGAAGATCCACAATGTCACTTTCGAGCCGAAATGCCGCAACAACTGGCATATCCACCACGCGAAAACAGGCGGCGGACAGATGCTTATCGCGATCGGCGGCAGAGGATACTATCAGGAATGGGGTAAAAAACCGGTCGAAATGAAGCCGGGAGACGTCATCAACATTCCAGCGAACACCAAACACTGGCACGGCGCGGCTCCCGACAGCTGGTTCTCGCACCTCGCAATCGAAGTCGACGGCACCGAAACCTCGAACGAATGGCTCGAACCTGTGAATGATGCAGAATACGGAAAACTGAAATAAGCAGATCTATTGCGGCGCTAACAGCCGGAAAAATCTTTTCTAACCTTCTACCTCCTCTCGCATTTTCCCGAAAATCGAGTATAATACGGCGGTTTTGTGGAGGTAAACATGGGATTTTACATCAATGCAGGAAACGAGGATTTAAAGGAAGCTCTGGCTTCAGAGATTTTTGTCGACAAGTCGCTGGTGCTTGCAAAATTATG
>CAJOMF010000032.1 GCA_905235605.1 uncultured bacterium | reverse complement strand
ATGATCATTCTTTTCTTTTTCCAGATGAGCATCGAATCAATGAGCCAGAGCTCTTTGAAGAATGCGCCGTCAGCCGAGTAAAGTTCTTCAAGAAGCGTTTTTTCCTCGGAACGGAAGGTGAAATGGCGCGGGTTAGGTGCGAATCCGAGTGTTTTTTCGCAGATTCCGCGGAAAGTCGGAAGATTGCGTATCTTCTCGAATTCAGCCAAAAGTTCGCTCTTGTCGTACAGATCGTAAAGGGCGAGGAGAGAGTAGAGGATATCGCGCGCCGTGTCGCAGTTTTCTTCAAAAACGGAGTAAAGTTCCTTTTCCTCTTTGGAATTGAAGTAGTAGAGCATCAGGTTTTCGATGTTTTTCGGTGAAGAGAAAATTTCCTGCTCCATGAAGAAATGATACTTCGGCTGAAGCTGGATGTCGGCTATGTTGAGTCTGCTCCTGCTGAGCTTCGGGACCCATTCTTTGTCTTCTTTCAGCGAGAAAAGTTTGTAGTTTTCGCTGTCGAAATAGATCCCTTCGCCTTCAGACATCGGGATGAGGAATCTTGTCTTTGAGAGGATCGAGGTGAGGTCGCTCGAAACGACGATGAAGTTGCCCGAAGCGTCGGAACCTTTGCCTGCATAAAGCGAAGATCCGGCCTTGATCGCGAAAACGCCGGGAAGTTCGGGAAGGGTAACGCACGCTGCGTAGCTTCCTTCGATCATTTTCTGAGCTTTTCTTATCGCTTTTATCATTACCGTGATCTTTTCATCGTTGGTTTTCGGAGCTTTCTTTGCGGTGAGAGCCGCATAGAAGTGCTCGACAAGGTGGACGACCATTTCGCCGTCGTTGTCGGAAAGGACGTCGTGGCCGTTTTCGGAGAGGAAAACCTTGAGTTTGTCGGTGTTGCTGACATTGCCGTTGTGTGCTCCGACTATATGGACGAGGCAGTTTACTTCGTGAGGCTGAGCATTGATGTCGGTGACTGCACCGTAAGTTGCCCAGCGTACCTGACCGATGAATTTGAAGCCGCCGTATTTTGCAAGTTCAAGCTGTTCGACGACTTTTGAAGGTGCGCCGACTTTTTTTCTCAAAGTTACCGAGCCGTCCTCTTTTATAAATGCCGCACCGGTCGAATCGTAACCGCGGTATTCAAGTTTTTTCAGCAGATTTGAAGCTTCGGTCCCAAGATTGACGATGTCGCCTGCATAGACGATTGAAACTACTCCGCACATAGCTTTCTCCTAAAAATTTATCCAAAAAATGAAAAAACAGTCATAAATTCGTTCAAAACGAAAACTGCAACCGCGGAATTTTGCAGATTTTTTGATTTTTTGCAATTTTTATCTTTAAATTATTCGTTATTTTGTTTTTGTTTACAGGATTTGGCGTGGATTTTTTCATTTTTTCGCTGTTCAGGCGTTTTGAAGCATTTTTGATTTGCGAAACTTCAGGCAGAAAACGGGCAGTCGGTCTTCTTCTTATTTTTGCGCTGATGATACCCGGTTCTATAAAATTTCTTTTTATTTTCACATTGGCTGCAAGACTTCTTCCGGCTATAGCGGCAGAGAAAAAAACAAGATTCTTTCTGGCTCTTCCGTTCTCAAGGACAGAGCTGTTCATCTATTCGTTTTTATTGGGGTTTTTGCTTGTTTTTGTGACAAATTCGATCGGTTGGGCGCTTTTTGACCGGGGCAATTCTCCCGAATTTCTGAAATATTTTGTTTTTTATGCTTTTTATTTCGGCATGATGCTGATATATGTGCTGAAAATAGGTCCGATGATGCTTCTGCCGATGCTCATTCTTCTTTTTGATCTCATTTCTCCTTTTATTGCTCCTGAGATTTTTGCAGTATCTTCGCAATTCAGCCCGATTTATCAGCAGAATCAGCAGCTTTCTCTTGTTGTATCTATTGCGGTACTTGCAATTTCCTACGTTATGTTTGTTTTCGGAAGGGGAGAAAAATGGTGATATCTCTCGAAAATGTGACCAAAATTTTCGGAAGAACAAGAGTGCTTGACGATGTATCGGTAAAATTTCCTGCGGGAAAAATTTCTGTAGTAACAGGTGATCACAGGGCAGGGAAAACGATTATGCTCAGGCTCCTTGCCGGCGAGCTGAAGCCCGATTCCGGCAGAGTGACGCCTAAACACGGATGTTCGAAAGGATTTTCATTTGAAATCGGCAAATCAATTCCTAAGTTGAAAACGGCCGATCTCTGCACAGTATGGATGCTGCTTTACAGAAATTTCGACATAAAAATTTTCCGTTCAATGCTGGCTGAAGGCGGAATTGCCGAAAACAGCAGATTTTTGCATCTTTCCAATGCTCAGAAAAGCTGGTTTTCCAGTTCTCTTCTTATCGCCAGCAATGCCGACATCATGATTTTCGACGAGCCTTTGAAGTATTTCGATTCCGAAATGAAACTCAGATTTTTAGAAATACTGGATAATGCGGCTAAACAGGATAAAGCCGTCATTGTGAGTTCAAATGAGATAGTTGATTTTGAAAAGTCGGCAGGCTTTGTCGCCGCACTGAGCAGCGGAAATCTGGTACTTTCCGGAGAAACGGAAACTCTGCTTGCGTCCCACAGACTTATGCCCGGAGCTTCGACGATTTCTCCCGATTTCAAAGTCATCGGACCGGTTCTTAACGAAAGACTGGTCGAAACGACGGATGAAGTCGGAAGAAGTGCAACTTTGAAAGAGATTGTTCTGGGATATGTGAACGGGAGCAGTTCTTAGATTTCGTTATTTAGATTCTTCTTTTTTCGGGGCTTTTTCAAAAGAAAGAAGTTCAACTTCAAAAATAAGCGTTGAATTCGGACCGATCTGTTCTCCTGCGCCGCCTTCGCCGTAAGCAAGTTCCGGCGGGATGAAGAATTTGTATTTTGCCCCTTTCTTCATGAGCTGAACGCCTTCAGTCCAGCCTTTGATGACTCTGTTGAGCGGGAATTTTGCAGGCTGTTCCCTTTTGTACGAACTGTCGAATTCCGTACCGTCAAGAAGTGTGCCGCGATAGTGGACTTCAACGATGTCTTCTGCAGCCGGGCTTTCGCCTTCGCCTTCTTTTTCAACGATGTACTGAAGACCGGATTCGGTTGTTTTTACTCCCTCTTTTGTTTTGTTTTCAGCAAGGAATTTATCTCCCGTTTCTTTGTTCTCAGCAGCCTGTTTCTGTCTTTCCTCAGCCATTTTCGTAATCATTTCGGTCTGGAATTCCTGAAGAGCTGTGCCGATCTCTTCTTCCGTCATCTTGGATTCGGAGCCGGTGAAAGCGGCTTTGAAACCGGCAAGAAATGCCGCCGTATCAAAATCGAAATTCTGTCTTTTCAAATTTCTTCCGACATCGCTGCCTAAAGCGTAACCGAATTTCACCTGTTTGTCGGAATCGATTTTTTCTTTGGTGATGTTTCCCTCAGCGCAGTTGCCGCACGCGCAGAAAAACATCGAAACAGTCATGATTGCGCAAAAGATAACTTTTTTCATTGTTTCCTCCTATAAAAAACAAGTTAACAAACAAAGCCGCCGATGTTATCAAAATTTGCTGCAAAAGCAATATTATTTTGATATTGACATTCTTTCTGCCGTAATTAAAATTTCCGGCTTTTTGTTTATGTCCGTTATGGGGGAAATTATGGCTGATGATTTATTTTCATTACAAATTACTGCGAATGGCACTGCTTCGGAAATTTCTGTTCCTGCCGGGACGAAATTCATTGATATTGCTCCGAAATATCAGGGAAATTACAAGTGCCGCATTATCGGCGCGATCTTCGACAACGAATTCTGCGATCTGATGGAAGTGATCCCCGGAAGCGGAAAGATCGAATTTTTCACCATGCAGAACAAAGACGGTTACCTGTTTTATCTGAGGAGCATATTTTTTGTGCTGATCAAAGCGTGCAGAGACCTTTTCCCGCATGCGATCCTGCATATCGAATACAGCATCGGGAACGGATATTTCTGCTGGTTCGAAGGGCTCGACTGGCTCGAAGCGGGCGATGTCGAGCGTATTTCGGCGAAAATGAAGGAGATGATCGATGCGGATATACCGTTCGTCAGGCAGAATGTCCCGACTGAACAGGCGGTAGACGAGTTCAAAAAGCAGGGACTTCTCGACAAAGTTTCTCTTTTTAAAATAAGAAAGCAGCCGAGGACGAATATCTACTGGCTCGGCACGACTGTCGGATATTTTTCGGGTTATCTCCTTCCTTCGACTTCATACTGCGACAAGTTCCAGCTTATCCACTACAAAAACGGGATAGTCCTGCTTGTTCCGACGATTGCCGAACCGGACAAAGTACCGGCTTTTCAGGAGAGTCCGAAGTATTTCGACATAATTCAGGAGCACAACGAATGGCTTGACGTTCTCGAACTTGACACCTGTGCGAAACTCAACGACTGCGTAAGGCGCGGTTACGGCAGCAAGATCATTCTGCTCTGCGAAGCACTGCATGAAAAGAAACTGGCAAAAATCGCCGATGAGATCTTCCGCAGGCACAAAGTCGTGAAGATCGTTTCGATGGCCGGTCCGAGTTCGAGCGGAAAAACGACGACGGCAAACAGGCTCTGCGTGCAGCTTCGCGTGAACGGCATCAAACCTTTCCTGATCTCACTGGACGACTATTTCATCGACCGTGACAAAACCCCGCGCGATGAAAACGGCGAACACGATTTTGAGTCACTTTCGGCAATAAATATCGAACTTTTCAACAAAAATCTGAACGATCTGATGCAGGGGCGCGAAGTCACGCTGCCGAGATACGATTTCAAAACCGGGAAAAGCTGTCCGGACGGAAAAACGATGGTCCTTCCTGAAAACGGCGTGCTGGTTATTGAAGGTATCCACGGTCTCAATCCTGATCTTTATGCCGATGTTCCCGATCAGAATATATACAAAGTCTACGTCAGTGCACTTACCGCTTTAAATATCGACAATCACAACAGGATCCCGACAACAGACGGAAGGCTGCTGCGCAGGATGGTACGCGATTTCCAGTACCGCGGACATTCTCCGATCGATACGCTCAAACGCTGGGCTTCGGTCAGAAACGGCGAGGACAACAACATTTTTCCGTATCAGGAACATGCCGATGCGATGTTCAATTCGACCCTAGTTTACGAGTTCAGCGTTCTCAAAAAATATGCAGAGCCTCTTTTAAAACAAGTCCCGGCCGACATTCCCGAATACCGCGAAGTAAAAAGGCTTCTCAAATTCCTGTCTTTCTTTGAAGAGATGGATGATTCGACGATCCCTCCCAATTCGATCCTACGCGAATTTATCGGCAACAGCATTTTCCGGTAGTAACCTGACCTGACACGTCTCCAACGACGTGATTTGTCAATCTACATTGGAATCTTTCATTTTTTCCATCTTCTTTTCGATGTTCTTCACGCGGTCGCGTATCGTCGGGAAGAATCTGTTGTGGCGGTTTTCCCGCATCGACTGTTCGTAGAAGTTTTTCGCCCTTTCGAGCTGGTTCATCTTTTCGTAGCAGACGCCGAGCAGAAGTTCGGAGCGGTCTTTCGGGAGATCTTTTTTTGTATAGATGAAAAGAAATCTTTCAAATGCGATCGCAGCCTTGTTGTAGTCTTTCATTCGGTAGTAGGAGAGGGCAGTGAGATAAAAAAGATTTCCGATATGGTCGCCTGTTGAAGAAATATCGAGACTGTCCTTGAACCTGTCGATCGCAGCTTCGTAACTTTTGCGTTTGAAAAGCGTTTCGCCTTCCTCATACTTTTTAAGAGCCGCTTTCTGCTTGATCATGCTTGTTTCGTTGTCGATGATCGTTCTTTCAAGTCTGGAAAGTGCCGAAAGGTTGAACTCTCCGTAAAGTTTGAAAGCGTTGTCCGGGTCGCCTTCCTTCAGTGCAAGATAAAGGTTATAAGCCTTTATATCGTTGTTTTCCATCGAAAAAATCTTGTCTTTGAGCTCGGCGACCTCTTTTTCCAGATATTTGTTGTGCTCATCGCGGATCCTGCTCTGGTTGGCGTAATTCGCCGCCTGCGCCCTGAAATAGAAAAAGAATGAAAGAATAATGACGATGCCCAGGATCACGAAAGTGACAAAATAACGCGTCGCCTGATTCTGTTCTTTTGTGTTGACTTTGCGGTTGATCTCTTTTATCGCGGCATCGAGACTGCCCTGATTGTTCATTATGTGCGTCATCAGACGGCGCATCTCCTTGATGTCGTCAAGACCGTGCGGACGCTCGTTTTTCGGTTGTTCCTGAATTTTATTTTCTTTATTTTCCCTGTTTTCGACCATTTTTTCAGCCTCGCGGGTTACAATACTGCGCTTTTTCAGCTGTTTTCTGCATAATCAAAGTTAAAATACATATTGCTTATATTCGACTTAGCCAATCTTTCTTTTGCTTTAGAAAAATAATTTTCTTCCTTTTCAAAACCCAAATATTGACGATTTAATTCTTTTGCTGCCAACAAAGTTGTTCCGCTGCCGCAAAAAGGATCTAACACAATTTGATTTTCCAAAGTTGTGAGTTCTATGAGTATTTTCATTAAATTGAGCGGTTTTTGAGTCGGGTGCAGACCACTGTCTGATGATTCATATCTCGTTCTAATAATATTATCGCCTGAAATACCGTATTTGAGCAGTGCAGCTTCATTGTATGCTCCGACACCATTGGAGATAATATTGTCAGCTAAAGTACCGCCTATGGGATATGGTTTCTGAAACCACAATATCGGCTCAAAAAGAGGTCTTAAATTACCGAGTTTCCAACCTCTCCATTTTTCAGCTGAAACCGAATCGTTTCTTCTTTCATAAACACAACTGATTCTTTGTGCTCTGTGAGGAGCCCTTGTTTTATCCCAGGCTATCATATCTTTGAATGTGAATCCGCAGTCTTCAAATGCAATAACACACCTCGGAGCAAGTCTTCTGCCTGCAAAAACAAAAGCACTTGCTCCCGGCTTTAAAACTTTATACCATGAAGATGCCCAGCTCATTACCCAGTCATAATATTGTTTGGCAATCATTCTGTCTTCTTCAGACCAGCCGTTTAGAGGTTTACCCCGTTTTTTAAATATTGCTCCGGCTTTTTCCTGAGCAGGACTGCTCCCCAAATAAGCATTGTTAGTGTTATCATGCAGAACGTCCCAGTCTTCATATCCTATCCCGTAAGGAATATCACTGAGAATCAGGTGGATAGACTCGTCAGGAATTGATTTGATAAGTTCTATTGAATCTCCGTAATAAATATTATTTAATTCCATCACAATCCTCGTTTAATGAATCAGAGTATGCCTGAATAGCCTTGATTTTCTCGTTTATTTTCAATGCAGCAACAAGTTCTTCTATAGCTTTGGTTCTGGAATATTTTCGAATTTCAAGTAATTTGTTATTCCAATAATCAATTTCTCTGGAACTTCTGTTTACCATAACTCTTTTACTTTCCAGCAGTGTGGACGCAAACTTTGAATCAGGCAGTTTGAGCAACTTTAAAATGTTGGCGTTTTGCGTATTAATAAAATTATTTTGAAGTTTGTCGGCGGTAATAGAAGGAGCCAACAATTTACTTTGATTCCAGATAGAAGAGAGATTGAAATCCTCTGTTTCTAATATGTTGTTTGAAATCATGAAATAAAGGTGTTCCCATGAAAACAGCAAGACATTTCTGGTAATTGCCTGTTCAAAAATCTGGCTTGTTTGTTTAGGGTATTGAAAATAAGGACAGACTAATACAGCATAATCATTGTCTTTACGCCATTGATCCATAGCTTCCACTTTGAAATCTTTTTGATTCTTTGCCGTCCTGCTTAAACGAAAGGCTTTGGCGTCAGCCACAAGAGTGTAGTTATGAAAAACGCTTTTTGCTATAACATCAGCGCATCCTGAACGCTTTTTTATTGTTTCAGCTTTTAAACCGAGTTCCTGAAATGATTTTGCAAGGAGTATTTCTGTCATTTTTGTAAATAACTTTTCTTCAGAAGAATCATGTGAAATTGATTCGGGTATAGAACCTGCATCAATAATTAAAGAACAAAGTTCGTTTTTTGATAGGGCAAAAATTTTCGACTCAATTTCTTTGTCAGGCAGTTTATTGCCTGATTTTTTTCTGCACAAATCAAAAATCATTTTGCACAACGAATCAAAATTCATATAACTGCCTCTCGAAATTATTAAAAAAATTTGTTTTCGACCATTTCAGCCTCTCAAAAAACGCGGAAGTTTAATTTATTTGCGCGGAATTACAAAAAAAATAGGAAAAACACAGAATTTTGTTAATCTACCAGCCGTATTTTGAACTTTGGGAGATTGAAATGAGTAATTCCTATTTTGATTTGAAACCGATAAGTTTCAGAGGCGAGATCGCTGTTGTCGCGCCTTCTTCGCCGTTTGAAAAAACTGTTTTCAATGCCGGTATAACCGAGCTTAAACTTAACAAAATCAAGCCTGTGATCGATAAAAATGCCTTTGCCAAGGCAGGTTTCCTTGCAGGAAGCGACGAACTTCGTGCCGAATCGCTGATCAACGCTTTTACGAGTGAAAATATCGAGGCTGTATGGACTGCGCGCGGCGGTTACGGCGCTTTGAGACTGCTTGGAAAGTTGCAGGAAAACATTGATAAAATCAAGGCAAACCCGAAACTTTTCATAGGTTTCAGCGATGTTACTGCGCTTCATGCCTGGCTTGTTGACAAATGCGGTTTTGTATCTATCCACGGACCGAACATCACCACTTTAAATTCAATCGACCGCTTTTCAAAAACGCAGATTTTCGAGCTCCTTCAGGGAAAGGAGAGGGCATTCACTATTTTCAACAAAAATATGAGAGCGCTCAATCCGGGAAAAGCGAAAGGCGTTGTAAAAGGCGGCAATTTAACGACTCTCGTTTCGATGATCGGAACGCCGTATGAGCCTGATTTCAAGGATTCGATACTTTTCATCGAAGAGGTGAACGAAGTGCCTTACCGCGTCGACAGGCTGCTGACACAAATGCGTCTCGCCGGCAAATTCAAGGGGATAAAGGCTCTTGTTTTCGGCGATTTTACTTACCGCGAGTTCAGACCGCCGGCTGAAAAAAGCGTAAATCCGTTTGCGATGCTTGAAACGATCGGCCTCGACAAGTCGGTTCCTATTGTCTGCAATTTCCCGGCAGGGCATAATCAGCAGAACATGGCTTTCATGCTCGGCGCAGTCGCAGAGCTCGACACGGAAGCAAAAACGCTTAAATACTGATTTTAATTGGGTTTTCTTATGGCTGAAAAGCGCACGAAAGAGGAAATGATTTCTTTGGCTTACGATCTGCAGAACGCGATAGTTGCATTCTGCGGTCACAGGCCTCTCAGGATCACTACGAACAAAGATTTCAAGCTGCTTAGAATAGTCTGGATGCAGGGTTACGAGCGGAAAGAGTGGTACAACGGAGTAGGGATGAAGATCCTGATTTCTGCTTTTTCCGACAAGCACCACATCCAAGTGCGCGAAATCACTGCGGAAGAGAGCAAAGAGTCTGCTGTTTGGCTTACCAAGGCAGAAAACGACCCCGCAAAGCACGGAACCGGCAGATGATCTTTGTAGTTATTCTGATTTTTTTCCTCCTTTCAACTGAAATTTCTGCCGGAGAGTGCGACAATTCTTTCATCGTGCTGCCAAAAATTTATCAGAAGGAAGGGGAGAAAAACAGATGCCGCTTCAATCCGCTGCTTCATGTAAACACCGAAGACAGAAGTGTTTACGACTATTTCGAAATGCAGAACTCAACTCCCAAAGACTCTTTTTCGATCTTTCCGCGCGGTTTTTATGACACGAAAGATGACCTGAAATCGTTTTATCCGATCCTTCCGTTCGTCAACGGTGTGAAAAAGGAAGACCGCTGGAAAAACTCGTGGCAGATTGTGTCGAAAGTCGGTGCCGGCTACTATTTTGCGAACAAAGACGGCAGCTTCATACCCGGTGCCGGCGGACGGAAATTCGACAAGGGCTCGACAATGATCACCAGCCAGAGCGGAAATGCCGTTTTTCTTGATTCTTGGGCGTTTTACTGGGAACTTGAAGAGAAAAACAATTTCAAATCGGGAAATTCGATAGCTTCGACCGATGTCAGTTTCAGGCGTTTCTACGCAAAAATGAAAATGTGGAAACTCTCGATAATGGCGGGAAAGGACACCGTTCACCTCGGGCCGGGCGAATACGGGATGCTGATTTCAGCTAACGCAGAACCTTTTTACATGGTCAAAATCCAGAACGAGCAGACGATTCATCTCGGCGGCGACTGGAATTTCATTTTCTTCAACGGCTGGCTTCGCGAAGACCGCGAAATGTCGTCAAATCCGCAGCTTCTGGCGATGCGTCTCACGTACAGACCACCGAAAATGTTCAGCTTTTTTGAACTCGGAATGACACGCAGCATGATGTACGGCGGATCGGGGAGGCCGGATTATGTTCTGACAGACTATCCCTATCTTATTGCCGGAGTTTCCGACAATGTCCCGCGCAGCAAGTGGGATGCCGACAGCTATGCGGCGATCGATTTCACGTTCAACATCCCGATGTACAAACTCAATCCTGCAATAAAGGTCTTCAAGTTCTATTTGCAGGAATCGGCTACCGACATCAAGGCTGTGTGGCAGGTCGAGGATAAACTGGAACTTATGCTGCCGTATCTGCTGTTCGACTTTTTGGAAAGAGGATACCTTGTCGGAATATTTGCTGCAACGGAAAAAGACGTGATGCGCCTTGAATATACAAAGACATCGCTTTCACATTACAGACATCATCTCTATACAGGCGAAGGGTTTACGTATCACGGACTTTCGCTGGGGCATCCGTTCGGGCGGAACCATCAGGCGATCCGCTTCAACCACAGGCACTATTTCAACCCCTTTTTTTCGTTTAAGTGGGAAGTCGGTTACTACCAGCTGGATGGCGCGGTAAAACAGGATAAAAATATGAAATTTACTGCGATTTATCCGTTTTTTTCGCTTCGTGACGGGATCGTGCGGCGCGGTTATGCGACCATCTGGCTTGACTGGATTTTTTACGGACATCTTGTCCGCGGCTATGTTTCAGTTGATGCAGGTCCTAAGAGCGACGGAGATGATTCCCCGATAAACGTCAAAGTTCAGGACAGGGCTACAGCAGATATTTTAACAGGAATATCTGTAATATTGAAATTCTAACGATTTTTTTCAGATCAGTATTTTTCGCCGGCAAGGACTTCGGCGACATTGTGGTTTTCAGCACTCATCGTGTTGAGGTTGTTAAGGATGTCGATGAACTGGATCGATGCGCTGCCGTCGCAGATCTTCTCTTTGATCCTGTTGAAGTGCTGGATCTTCGCGTCTTTTATCAGTTTCTTGATCCTGATTCTTATAACAAGAGCTTCATCGGCATACATCGGAACTTCTTCACCGCTTTTGAAAATCGATACCGATTTTTTGAAATGGGCGATATTTTCATCCAGGATCTGGTTGATAACGTCAACAGCTTCGTTTGAAAATGTTGTATTGTTCCTGGTGAGTTTGTCGATAATCTGCGAAATATGCTCAACTCCGTCGGCGATTTTTTCAAAGTTGTGAGCAAGTCCTATGCGGCTTGCAACGATTTTTGCGTCTTTCGGTGAGATCGCGCGGACGGAAAGGGCGATAAGGAACTGCGTCAACTGGTACTGGTACTTGTCGATCTTGTCTTCGTTTCTTGCAATTTCATCACTGATTTCAGCGACCTGCTCTGCATTTTTCAGAGACATTACGCGCAGCATATCCAAGTTCTTGATAACGTAATCGGACATGTTGAGAAGCTCTTTTTCGCATTCCATAATTGCGATCGACGGGGTACTGAACATACTTGTCTGAAGCTTCGTTATGTTTTCCGGCATTTCAAACTTACTAGCGGCTTTATCCGGAAATATTTTCTCGACAAGTTTTGCAAGCTGGCTGACAAACGGGATACAGATGATAAGAGTCGTTACGTTGAATACAGTGTGTCCCATCGCGATGTGGACGGTGAGCATCTCATCGGGAGTTCCGGGAATCATAAGATCGACAATATCTTTATACGGACGGAAAACCAGAAGAAGGAGCGTAACTCCGATACACCTGAAAATAACCTGCGACAAAGCAGTTCTCTTTGCGTTGACGGTGCCGCCGACAGCAGCTAGAACGCCTGTCGAACTTGCGCCGATGTTGCTTCCCAGAACGACAGCGAGTGCACCTTCGAAGTTGATAAGTCCCTGGCTGGCAAGAGCAATGACGATACCGACCATCGCGCTGCTCGACTGGGTTATGCATGTCGTAACTATACCGACAAAAACGCCGAGGATGATCGAAGCATAGGTCGAACCGTCAATGCTCTGGAACATTTTGACGAAAGTTTCGCTCTCTTTAAGCGGTGCAAATCCCTGTTTCATAGTTTCCATTCCGAGGAAAAGAATACCGAAGCCGTAGATAAGTTCTCCGATATACTGCCACGATTTGTTTTTCGAGAAAAGGCGTATCATGACGCCGATACCTATGAGCGGCAAAGAGAAGGCAGCAACATTAAGAGTGACGATCCAGCCCGTGACCGTGGTTCCGATACTGGCTCCGAGGCCGACTCCGATCGCCTGCTGGACTGTCATGAGCCCGGCATTGACAAAGCCGATCGTCATAACGGTTGTTGCACCGCTCGATTGTATTATCGCGGTGATCAGAAAACCGACGAATGCCCCGACGAAACGGTTCGAGGTGAGGACTTTTAAGATCTTTCTCAGTTTGTCGCCTGCAGCTTTCTGGACGCTTTCGCTCATGACTTTCATACCCATGAAGAAAAGTCCGAGACCGCCCAGCGTGTGGAAAATAATGTAACTCCAGTTCATAAAGAGTTTCTCCAAAATATCAAAAAACGGTCGAATTTAACTTGAGAAAAAATATGAGGTCAAGGTTTTTTTATGATACGCAGCACCAGAAGCGCGGCGAAAATCAAAAAATCTGCATATATCGTTTTTATTCCGAAGATCTCAGCCGGAAAAATGTATGAGGTTCCGCCGAATTTTATCCAGACAAACAGAAAATAAGCCGAAATGAGAAGCCCGACACTAAATCCGGCCGATGCAAGGAGACGGCTCAGAAAAGATTTTTTCAAAAGTGCGGATAAAATTATAGCAATGTAGGCGTTTCCGTAAACATAGCAGATCGGAACATCTGAAAAAGTCGGGACTCTGAAAGGATTGGTGTGCAACTGCGCAAGAAGGATAAATGAAATAGAAAGCCCTGAAATTGCAAGTGCAAAGAAGAGTTTTTCCCTGAAACTCATAGCAGTGAACTCCATTTTTCGATAATAAAATACCAGAACGGAAGTGTGACGAGCGAGAAAAGTGTTGAAAATGTCACGATCCCGCTCACGATTTCCTTATCGGAATCGACAAAATCGGCGAAAAAGGGCGAAAGCGCCGCACTCGGCATGACAGATTCCATGAGAATTACTTTTTTCGTAGTGATATCAAGATTTTTGAAGCAGAAAGATACAATAGAAAGGACTGCGACACCGATGATCATCCCGAAGACAGTACGAAAAAAAGTCCCGAAAATAACGGGTCGTACAGTCCCTTTTTTAAGCATTACAGAAAGCGAAAGACCTACTGTGAAAAGTATCGCCGGAATGGTTATGTTTGCTATCGAACCTATGCTTTGTGTCAGCCATGCCGGAAGTTTTATTCCGTAAAAATTCATCGCCATAGCCAGAAACGCGGAAAGAACGGGAGGAATCGCGTTCGACGTAAGTGCGTGAATTATCTTGTCTTTTGAGGTGTCACCTGAAGAAGAGCGCGAGAGGAACCAGACGATCGTAAATCCGACTGAAAGGACGACCGGCCAGAAGAACATCGAGAAAAAGACGCCGCGCGTAAAACCTGTCTCTCCGTAAAAATAGGAGAGGACGCCCCAGCCCAAATAACTGTAATTGCCGACGAAACTTCCGATGCAGAAGCTGTTGGAGATCGTTTTGTCCGACGATGAGAGATTTCGCAGCGAGACGACTATGATCGCAGAAAAAACAAGTATCAGGCAGAGAGAAGCTATCATCGGGAGCATCTGGCTGAACTCTTTCGTGTCGGCATTGTAGAGGTTTCTGAAAATGAGGAACGGAACTGTAACTTTTATCACGAATTTCCTAAGGACCGCTGACTCTTTGTCGGGAAAAAGTTTGAGCTGTTTGAATATCCAGCCCAGAAATATCGGAAAATTTATAGTCAGAACCAGTTCAAGCAGCTTCAATGCGGTGCCTCATTCCAAAAAACCCGTGTAGTTTAAGGAAAAGGCGGAGGAAAACAAGTTTTGCCGCCTTTATTCGCGGCGCGCGAAATTAAAAAATTTGACAACTGCTTTTTTAATTGTTGTAGTTAGCGCGTTTTTTTGTTGGCTTATTTAACAACCGATATTTTTATGGAGTAAAACATGGAAAACAGAGCTCACAACTTTTTCGCAGGTCCTGCTGCGCTTCCGCTTGAAGTCCTTCAGAAAGCACAGGCAGAACTTCTCAATTTCAGAGGCACAGGCGTTTCCGTTATGGAAATCAGCCACAGAGACAAAGCATTCATCGCTGTAACAGAAGAAGCTGAGGCAGATCTTAAAAAACTTCTCGGCCTCGGTGACGACTACGCCGTTCTTTTCCTGGGCGGCGGTGCAACGCATCAGTTCATCATGCTCCCGATGAACGTTCTCAACGAAGGCGACTGCGCTGACTACGTTGATTCGGGCAACTGGGCACACAGAGCTTACGAAGAAGCATGCATCCAGGCTGACTGGGCAAAAGCAAAGGCTAACTGCGTAGCTTCGACACGCGAACTTGAGAAGAAATACTGCGTTCTTCCCGAAGCAAAACAGGAAAACATGAACCCGAACGCGAAGTATCTCCACTTCTGCTCGAACAACACGATCTACGGAACTCAGTTCTTCGAAAAGAACTATCCGAAACCTCTCCCGGGCGTTCCGCTCGTAGCTGATATGTCCAGCGGTTTCATGTCGCACAAATTCGACGCAACGAAATTCGACATGATCTATGCAGGTGCTCAGAAAAACGTCGGCCCCGCAGGTGTAACCGTCGTCGTTATCAAAAAGTCATGGGCTGAGACCTTCAATAAGAAAGGCTTCCAGCTTCCGAAGACTCTCGATTACAAAGTTCAGATCGAAAAAGGCAGCATGTTCAACACACCGCCGTGCTTCAACATCTACATCACCGGCCTTGTCTTCAAATGGATGCTCGAGATGGGCGGCCTTGAGGCAATGGAAAAGAGAAACGACAAGAAACAGAAGATGATCTACGGCGCGATCGACAATTCCAACGGCTTCTACAGAGGCTATGTACAGAATCCGGAACACCGTTCGTGGATGAACGTAACATTCAACCTTCCGACTCCGGAACTTGAAGAAGAGTTCGTAAAATCGGCAAAAGCTCAGGGCATGCTCGGTCTTAAAGGTTACAGGACCCTCGGCGGGATCAGAGCCAGCATCTACAACTCGACGACTCCGGAAAGCGTTGAAACGCTCGTTGACTTCATGGAATCTTTCAGAAAAGCTCACTAAAACCTTAAATTTTCGTTCATTGCGGCGCGATAATATCGCGTTGTTTGCATCAATTACGGGCGCGGCTTCGGTCGCGCCTTTTTTGTATATCCGATAAACTATATTAAATTTAAATATTATCTTGACTTTGAGGTGCAAAGCTGTATGCTTCTGCGGCTTTTGCGGGCGTAACTCAGTTGGTAGAGTGTCGGCTTCCCAAGCCGGATGTCGCGGGTCCGAGTCCCGTCGCCCGCTCCATTTTTAAGATGGTGCCGCCGTGAAGATAAAGAATTTTCTCGCATCATTACTTTTTATTTTTATAGGTTTTATATTTTTAGTCAGGTTTGCGTTTTATCCTCTATCTTCATCAATTTTACAGGATCAGTTCGGCATTTTTTACGATTTTGAGTCTCCTCATCTTGCTCTTGACGGCACATTTTCTGTAAAAAACCTCGTGTTTTCGTATCAGGATTTACTGACTGCCAAAATCGGAACGCTCTCTTTCAGCATAGGCAAGAAATTTTCAGGTCTTTTCAAAAACCACGTCACTGTGAAAAGTTTCGGGATGACCGACACCAGGATATCTGTCGATATGAAGCTCTTTGCGCAGAACTCCGATGAAAAAAAATCTGAATTACCGAACAGAATTCCTTTCTTTCCGATAGAAGAAATCGATATCAGAAACCTCGATTTTGAGGTAAAAGACGGCGAAAAAACAGTTTTCAGCACGAAAAAAGTCTCTCTTGCCGGCAACGAGCTTTACCGTCTCGACATGCCCGATGTCTTTATTGCAGCCAATTCTGTGATGAAAAATGATCTTTCGCTCGATCTTGCTTTCAGTTTTACTGCCGAAGATAAAAATTACGCACTCAATCTCCTTGAAGTAAATTCCGAGCTTTTTTCGATAAGCGCGGAACAGCCTGAGGACAACAAAGATGTTTTCGGCGGAACCGTGACTTTGAAGCTGAACGAGCTCGGAGAGATGTTCGGAATAAATCTCACAGGAGAGTTTTTCCTTGATTTTACTATGGAAAACCTTGCTACATACATCCCGAGACTGATGAAAAGCAAGACTTACAAAGGTCTGCCGCCGGAACCGCAGAATGCCGGGAAACTCAATCTTGACATTTTGAACGCGCTTCCGGAGACTGATCTTCTGATATCGGTTTCCGATCTCAATGTCGAAGGTTTCAAACCGTGGGATATCCACGGAAAAATAAAGATGACTCCGACGAAAACCTTCATCGAAAGGCTCAATTTCTTTCATAAAAACAAAGTCAACATTTCTCTGGACGGCGAATTTCCATACTCAGAAAGGAACGTCAAAGGTTATGTCAGACTTTACGATTTTGATTTAGACAACTGTCTGCGCAGGATGACTCAGACCGGTCTTGTTAACATGATCGCTTCAGGAACTGTTTCGTACCGTTTCGACATCGACAAACTGCGGGCAGAAGACATGTTCGCCGACCTTGTGGTCACGGATTTCGACGTTATGAACAGAGAACTGCTTGATCTGCCGCGCGATGTCTACGTCACTGGACATCTGGCGATCGGAGCAGACGGAGTAGATCTCAAAGACGCAGTTGCAAGAACGGCTGACGAGTCTTCCCGCCTCATTCTGAAAGGTTCTTACTACGGTTTTGCCGACACAATGAAATTTCACATCCCGATAGTCAAGGGATCCTACATCGATTTAGGGCGCGACATCAAAAAAATTGCAGGCTTCAATGTCAAAGGTAAAGGACCGATCGAAGTTCTGATCACGAGTTTTTACACCAATCCGCTCATCACGAGCAACTTCAAAGGGAAGGCATGCCACATGGCCGGGTTCAATTCCGAAATGTGCGACATTGACATCAACCTTAAGGATTTTGTTTTCGACATAGTCATCAACGAGATAAGACAGAAGACGATTTCTTCAAAAGATTCGATAGTTACGATCGATTTCAACGATGACGACTTTCCGGTTTACTTCAAAATCAACAAAGCTGAAGGTAAACTTTCGGATGCTTCTGCTCTTTTCGGAGTCGATACTGACGATTTTTCGGGACTAGCTTTCCTTCAGGCGGAAGGTCTTTTCAAAAACGGTCTCTCCAAGCTGAGCGCTCAGGCGAGAGTCAGGGATTTCAGGAAAAAAGGGGAGAACGGCGGAATAAAAATAGCCGATTCGCTCTCAGTCGATCTGTTTGAAAAGGATGCCGAAAATCTAACCGGCAAAGGTGAAATAGTTTACGGCAGGAATACGATTAAAGTTGACGCGGAACTCGCGAAAGCCGACCTCAACAGCAGAATAACTGCTTATTTTGACTCTTTTTATCCGGAAGATTTTGATTTTTATGAAGATATAAAATTTGACAAGCCGACTCTTGATTTAAAACTCGACGGGATCCTTTCTTCACCCGATTCAAGCGCTCGTCTTGAAATCCCTAAACTTGAAGTATACGGTGTAAAAACCGGCGATTTCTTTGTTGAAGCGAAATATTCCGGGGAAGATCAGATGCTTTTTGTGAACGGCGGATTCGGAAAAAATGTCGAATTTTCAGCCGAAGTCCCCGATTTTGATCAGGAAAAATTCAAAGCCGATGCGTCGGTCAAAAATTTTGTCTACAAAAATGATGATCTTATAGTCAAACTTTCGCTTGATGCTGCAGTCCGCGGTGACAAAGTGAATATCGATTTTAAAGATCTCAGGGCGAAAAAGGCCGACATCTCTGTTCAAAATGTAAAACCATTTGAAATTGCAGGTGATTTCACCGAACTTTCATTGACTGACAAGGCATATTTTAAAGGAGATGCGCTCGATTTTTATATCGAAGGCGGGCTTGATCTTGAAAAATTCGATCCGTATCTTCATGCAGACGGCACATTTTTCGTCAAAAAACTCGCTGCGAATGAGACTTACCGTGCGAACAACCTCGACGGAAAGATACTTTTCGATGTTTCCTACAAAAATTCCAATTTCAGCGGTAAACTGAATGCCGTCGATTTTGCCTACATTCTGCCGGATCCGAGGGTCGTTCTCAAAAACTTCAACGGAACTTTGCTGGTTGAAAACAACAAGTGGACTTTAGAGAGCCTTTCGGGAAGTGCAGGAGACGGAAAACTCAGCCTGACAGGTCAGGGTAAAGGTTTCAGCCCGATCGAAAACGCCTCTCTGAATATCTCTGCGGTAAACCTTACCGGAAAATATACCGCACTTGGGGATTTTGCCGTGTCGGCCGACCTTGATCTTATTGCGTTTTCGGAAGACCAGTTTTCTCTGAGCGGCGATGTCGAGCTGAAAAACATAATTTACAACCAACCTCTTTCATTAGACAGCGATTTTCTGAAAATGTTATCGAAACTCAGCAGAAAGAAGGCGAGTTCGCAGCTCGACAAGAGCAAACCGATCGACCTCAACCTGAAAATAACCGGCAAAAACAATATCAGGATAAGGACAAATCTTATTCAGTCAGACCTTTTTCTCGATCTTGTACTGAGCGGAACGACTGCTAAACCCGATATAGACGGAACGATAGTTGTCAAAAACGGAAAACTCGAATATAAACAGAATGATTTCAGCGTAACAAGAGGCAATATCGTTTTCGACGGCGGCGGCATAAATCCTTATCTCGATTTCGAAGCCAACAGGAATGTTGTCACGAAAATACAGGACACAAATAAGGAATTCCGCATTACGATGACGGCGACAGGCTATCCGATAGACGGCGAACTTAGTGTAACTTTCGACAGTATGCCGCAGCTTGATCAGGAACAGCTGCGCTCGCTCCTGCTCTGGGGGAATATCGGAGACGAATTTTCGGGTGATCTGGCTATCGCGGCTGCAACCGACATAATGGGAATAACGACGCAGGTGCGCAAAAATTTCAGGCTTTCCAAATTCGAACTTGTGCCGAAATATTCTGAATACGATGAAAAAACAGTGCTTAAACTTATCGCCGAAAAGGAGATTTACAGGAATCTTTTCCTTATGCTCGAATCGAATCCTGCGGATTCTACTGATCAGATTGTCGAGCTGAAATACAGGACAAAACTTTTGGAAGGAATTTTAGATTGGAAGAACAAAGATCTGCTTGAATCAAAGTACGGCAGTATCGGGTTCGACATTAAACTTGAATATGTTTTTGAATAGGTGAGATATGACTTTACTGAGTGAAATGTCTGAAGAAAAGCTCGACAGCCTGATAGAGAAAGCCGACGAACTTTTCAAAGAAGGAAAGTGCTGCCCGATAAAGTGCGGCGGAAAAAGTCCACGTTTCTGCGGAGCGGTAGAAGATGGGATAAAGGTCGCAAGTTTTGCAGTACACGACGGTGAAGAACCTCCGGTGAGCGGCTGGAACGGCGCCGGAAACGTCTTTTTTTCGGGTTGCAGTGCGAAATGTGTCTTCTGTCAGAACTGGCCTATAAGCCAGGAAAACAACGGCGGAATTTATTCGATAGATGAGTTTGCCTCTCATATAATCAAATTATTGGCCAAAAAAGTGCATAATATCAATCTCGTGACGAGTGACCACTATCTCGGAAAAGTGCTTCGGGCATTCAAGAAAATCAGGAGTGAGATCAAAGTTCCGATAGTTTACAACTGCAACGGAGCGCAGACTGAAGAGCTTTTCAAAATCATTCTGGAGATAAGCGACATCTTCCTTTTCGATGTCAAATACGTCACGAACGAACCGGCTAAAGAACTCTGTTCGATAAAAAATTATGCGGATGTGGTTCTCAAATGTCTCGATATGCTGCTTGAAAAGAATGTTCCGTGGGTGGAGAATGATCTCGGGATTTTGCAGAAAGGGCTTATAATCAGACATCTCGTTTTACCGAATCATATCGATAACTCGCTGAAAACAATGGAGGTTTTAAACGAATACAAAAAGCACGGGCTAAATTTCAAAATAGCGCTCATGAGCCAGTATTTCCCGGCTTACAAGGCGCTTGACGACCCGAAACTGAACCGTCAGCTTCATAAGGATGAATACGAGCAGGTAGCCGAACTCGCAGATAAATACGGTTTTGACGGCTGGATCCAGGATCTTGAAGAGGAAGTTGCAGATGAAACACAGGATTAGTGTCCCGTGCACTGATGAACAGTATGAAAAAATAGTGAAAAAAGCCGAAGAACTGGATCTTTCTCCAAAGGAATTCGCACTTTTCACGATGCTTAACAGTCAGATAAAAGTGGTTATAGGGCAGGATCCGCTTCTTGCCAAAATAGAGCGTGCCGTAAACCTTCTGGATAACGGCATGATCGATAGAAAAGAGTTCGATATCATTAAGGAAAAACTTTTTGCAGAAATCAAAAATGATAAAAATTAAAATCCTGCTTTTTGCAGCCCTGACACTTGTTTTTTCATCGCTTTCCGCTTTCGAAAAAGAGGTTTTCTGTGAGCCTTCACTCATATTTCCCGAGGTTTTTCTCATTGAATCTGCGCATACTTTTTCATACACTCTGGCAGATGATTTCTATAAAGAGAGCAACGCGTTATTTAACTATCTGAATTCAGTAGATTTTTCGCAGGAGCAGTTTTCGGCACGCTATATATGCTATCTGCGGACGAGGCAGTTTCTGCCGGCTCTGATGCTGATGATGACGATGGTGAATCTCAACGCATATCCCTCATCTTTCCCGAATCCTTACGATGAATTTTTCAATCTGCTGCAGATGGCGGCAAACGACATAAACGAACACGCTTCGGGAAGCGATGCTTTTTCTTTCGAAGATCCTGATATTACTGGCGAAAATGAAAAGTATATCCGTTCGCTTCTTTCAAACGATTCCGCAAACGAACCCTCGACAGAGAGTGAACTTTCAGGAAAAATGACAGCAGAGATCGTTCTTAATTTCGCCGCGGTCAATATGAGAAACAAGCGTTTGGGAAGAGAAAACAAAATCTCTTTGAAAACAGTGTTTTTTATTCTTGCCTCGTCATTTAAAACCATTCTTTCGAATATTGAAAACGGTGTAAATCTTGAAAATGATCCGTTTTTTAAAGAGCTTTTCAACCGTTTTGTCGCGATGCACAGGGATGACAAAGACGTTTTGAATTCTTTTGTCTACAATTTTGTTGAAAAAATCTACGGATCGAAGCAGGAGCCGGGGCTTTACCGCTACATTCTGATAAGGCAGTACGGCATGATCGAAAATGCAGCCGAAGGATGGCTCGACTTCAAAGATGTCAAAGCAGCTGTTCAATGGATAGACCTTGTAAAAACCATTGAAAATATTGAGCCTTTTTCTTCATATTTTGTTAAAAACGAAGAAGCGTGCGGCTATATCGCCGAGAAAACTGACTGGATCTTCGGCATGAAACATTTAAGCAACGAAAACAAAAAAGAGATCGCTCATACGCTTAAACTCGCCGGAATGATCGAACAGTGCGGTGATCTTGATTACATCGGGCTTGAGAACAACAAGGAAAACGAAGAAAAGCCCGATCCCGAGTGGGCGCGTTACGCCTCTTATGCCCTGAAAACTGTAACAGAGCAGGATCTGAGCGAGGATGAAGCAGTCAAAATCCTCAGAAAAGGGCTTTCAGCCGCGATTTTTTCGATAAAACCCGAAAGCGAAGCGGAAAAGGATATGCTCGAAATAATGCTTTTCATTTACAGACATAAAAATTGCGATGAAATTCTGAAAGCGATGTTTTTGAAGCAGATAAACCACGGAGATATCGGCAAAAACGCCGATTCTTACAGGCAAACCGCGGAAATTCTTGATAATTTTCTTTTTTATTAGACAGTATGAACAAAAGCGACTCGAGACTTCTGAAAAAATATATGAACCACATCAAGCTTGAAAGGAGGCTTGCGCCGAACAGCGTCGAGGCCTACGAGCGCGATCTTACCGATTTTCTTGAATATCTGGATTCACGCGGGATATGTCTCACTCAGGCCGATTCGGTAAATATCAGCGAATATGTGATCCACCTTTCAAGAGACAAGGATTTCAGCGACCGATCTTTAGCGCGTTCGATCTCCAGTCTTCGCGGATTTCTCAAGTTTCTCCTGGAAGATGACTACATTCTCCCTGAAATGCTTGAGATTTTAGAACCGGTCAAACTCAAAAAATCGCTTCCGGTATTTCTTACTTACGAAGAACTTCAGAGACTTTTTTCGGTGGTCGATACTTCGACTGCATCGGGCTTCCGCGACAGAACGATCCTTGAAATGTTCTACTCATCCGGACTTCGCGTTTCCGAACTCGTTGACCTCAAAATCGGTAATGTCTTCCGGGCAAAACAGCTTCTTCTCGTTTTCGGCAAAGGAAGCAAAGAGCGAGTCGTTCCCTACAGCGACGATGCGGCGCGCTACCTGCACGAATACCTTGACAGAATGCGCCACACACTGATGAAAAAAGGTGATTTCAACGATTACGTTTTCATAAACAACCGCGGCAGAAAGCTGACGCGCCAGGGGATCTGGAAAAAACTCAAGGAATTTGCTGCATTAGCCGGAATAACGAAGGACATTTCACCCCACAAGCTGCGCCACACTTTTGCGACTCATCTGCTTGAAGGAGGCGCCGATCTCAGAAGCGTCCAGATGCTTTTGGGACATTCGAGCATCAACACGACCGAGATTTATACGCATGTCGAGCAGGAGGCGATACACCGCGAATTTGATAAAAAACATCCGCGTGAAAACATAAATTTCGAGGATAAAGAGGATGAGTAGATTAGTTTGTGCCGTGATTTTAGCTTCCGGAAAGGGCGAAAGAATGAACTGCGGCTTTCCGAAACAGTTTGCCGAAATAAAAGGGAAAACCATAATCGAGCGGAGTATCGAAGCATTCGAACAGAACGAAAATGTTGATGAAATAATCGTCGTTTCCGAGCCTTCAACGATCGAAAGGATCAGAGAGATCGTGCAGAAAAACGGCTATAAAAAAGTGAGGAAAATCGTTCCCGGCGGAGCTGTGAGAGCTGAAAGTTCATCTATCGGAGTAGGGGAAGTGGCAGAAAACGACGCAAAAGTCCTGATCCACGATGCCGCAAGACCGTTGGTGACGCAGAAAATAATCAACGAATGCATCACGGCACTCGATTCCTGCGACGCCGTAAATGTTGCGATAAAAGCGACTGACACCATCATCGAAGCTGACTGCGGCATGATGAAAGCTGCAACCGAAAGAAGCCGCATGATGCAGGTGCAGACCCCGCAGGGATTCAGGGCGGGCGCCATAAAAAAAGCTCATTCCATGGCCAAAAAAGAAGGTTTCGCAGGAGCGACCGACGACTGCGGAATAGTTTTCCGATACGGTTTATCTGAGATCCGCATCGTTGAAGGCGACAGAACAAACATCAAAATCACATACCCTGAAGATATCCTTATCGCCGAAATGTTCGTCGAGGGGTAGAGACATCATATTATGGCGTCTATATCACAAATTCCTCAGAATTTCAGTAATCCACGATGAATCCATAATCTCGAAGCCGAAGCATTTTTTTGCCAGATCTTTTAGCGATGCTCCGATGTGATAAAGGATTTTGTTATCTATTATCAAAAATCTGTCGTGAATGTTTTCTGTGTATTTGAGCGTAACAGATGGATATTATTCATTAAATTTTTGAATGTCCGAAGCCGATATTTCAGTTTTAGAACGGGTGTAAATCGTGACTTTTACATCCTTTTGCTTTTTGGCAAGTCTTTCCAAAACAGACAGATCAACATAATTGTCAATCAGAACGATCTCTTTTTCAGCCTCGGCAATAAATGACTCAAATTTTGCGTAGGCATCGAAAATCTGACCTTTGAAAAAGATTCCTTGCCTGTATTCGATCTTGTATCTGTCCATTTTATCGAAAAGTTCGTCAATTTTTTTACCATGTTCCAAAAGATGAAACTCGCTGTTTGTCTGTCGTTTTTCAATAATCTCCAATCTCTGAAAAAGTTGAGAGTTATTTTGTAGAAAATGACGCAAAGCGACAAAAGCATCAATGATTTTAATACTTATTTGGACTGCTGTTTCGCTTTTCAAAACAGATGCCAGCATGGCGATACCGTGTTCTGTAAATACATAAGGCAGATATTGGCGACCTCCTCTTGTTTCTATTTTTGAGGTCACAATTTGTGACCTCAAAAATTCGAATTCCTGTTCGTTAAGTTGAAACATAAAACGTTCTGGAAACCTTTCGATATTTCTCTTGACTGCCTGATTCAAAACTTTTGTTCCAACTCCATAAAGTTCCGCTAAATCACGGTCTATCATTACGTGCTGACCGCGGATCACCAGGATTTTGTCTTCGATTTTTATTTGTGGTGTTAAGATCTCGTTTTCCATCTCGTTTCCCTAAATAAACTGTTTGTAAACAGATAATAAATATTTTCAAATAAACATCAAATTAAAATATCGCTGCTAAACTAAAAAATTAAAAATAATTTGACTTTTTAAAGATAGTTCTTAGAGTGCTTCTTGTTTTTGGATTGTTTTTTTATCGGGGGTGCAATAAAAAACTCTTGATTTTGAAAAAATATTCGGTATTATTTATGCAACTTCTCCCCCAGGCCTCTGTTTTACATGCACACTTGGGGGCGTTCTGTTTTTTCTCTGCGTTACATGGGATCTAAAGAATTCAGAACAATAGAAGAACAAATCAAGATCCTTAAAGAACGCGGTCTTGACATTCCTGATGAAAAACAAGCCTTTGAATTTCTTAAGCGCAACAACTATTACAGGATCAGCGGTTATTCTTTGACTTTGCGTTCTCATGATGTTTTTGACCGAGGGGCAAATTTTCAGAATATTGTTGACATCTATGATTTTGACCATGCGCTAAGACATATTTTATTGTGTTACCTTGAGTTGATCGCCGGAAGATTTCGATTCAATGAAAAAGGAAATAGTTGAATTGTCTGAAAAAATTTCGTTCGTCTCTCTACGTTACTACGGATTTTGTGATAATTGGCAGATGCTTTATAGAGTGCGAAAAGTGGTGACACTGTCGCGACTATTGTTTCGTTGCAAAAGGGGTCGAATTCGACCCCCTTTTGAAATTTTGATCACAAATTTGTGCCACGAATTAAATTTTCGTCTAAAGTTTTATTTCTAAAACTTGTGTTTTTCTTCAAATAGCGTTGTTTTAAAATTAGAAAATTATTCAATAAAATTAAGCAGTTATTACTTGAAAAGAGCGGAGGTTTGGGTATAGTACGAGGTGTTGTTTGGAAAGAGGGGATTTTCATAATGAAAGACAGAGAGCTTAAAATTTTAAAAGATAATCTTTGGCACGCTGCGGATGTGCTTCGATCTGGGGCACACCTTGCTGCGAATAAATACGGTCAGCCGATTCTCGGTCTGATCTTCCTGCGTTATGCCGATATTCTGTTTAAGCAGCACAAGGCTGCAATAGATGCGGAATTTGATCGTCTTTCCGGCACTCGCATGGAGAAGACGAAGAAGGAAATTGCTATTGAAAAGTGTGGTTTCTTTCTGCCTGAATGTGCTTACTATGATTTTATAAACGATGCGCCTGATACTGCGGAGAAGGCGACGCTTGTAAAAAAGGCTATGGAGGCTATCGAAACAGAAAATCCGAAGATGGAAGGTGTGCTTCCGAAAGATGTTTACGCTCAGCTTGTGCCGGAGGAAGAGCATATTGTCCGTATTTTCAAGGATATTCCAGAAAACTGCACTGTTGATATTTTTGGTGAGATTTATGAATATTTTCTTGGTAATTTTGCTTTAAGCGAGGGCAAGGACGGAGGAACATTCTACACTCCGGCAACTGTTGTCCGCTATATGGTCGAGGTGCTGAATCCGCAGCCGGGCGACAAAAAGTTTCTTGATCCTGCCTGCGGTTCCGGCGGTATGTTCGTTCAGGCGGCGCGTTATATGCACAATCATAATGCGAGTGTTGCCGAGCAGATGAAGTTCCGTTGTTACGGCGTGGAAAAGGAGCCTGATACCGTGAAACTCGCCAAGATGAATCTTTTGCTGAACAATGTGCGCGGTGAAATCACTGAGGCGAACTCTTTTTATTCCGATCCTTACAATGCTTTCGGTCAGTTTGATTATGTCATGGCTAATCCTCCGTTCAATGTCGATGAAGTATCATTCGACCGGGTTAAGGACGATATTCGTTTCAAAACTTACGGTGTTCCGCGCAATGCAACTAAATCGACTAAAAAGGATTCTGACAAGAAAGAAACTGTGCCGAACGCCAATTATTTGTGGATAGGTTATTTTGCTACTGCTCTGAATGAACACGGAAAGGCTGCGCTTGTTATGGCTAATTCGGCTTCTGATGCTGGAAAAAGCGAATATGAAATCCGTAAAAAGATGATTGAAGAGGGAATCATAAGCCAGATGGTTACGCTTCCGTCGAATATGTTTTCATCCGTTACACTTCCTGCGACGCTGTGGTTTTTTGACAAGCAGAAACCTTTGACTGATAGGAAAAACGAGATTCTTTTCATTGATGCCCGCAATGTTTTTACTCAGGTTGACCGTGCTCACCGCAAATTCAGCGACGAACAGATCAAAAATCTTGGAATGATAACCCGTCTTTACAATGGAGATGCGGCGGCATTTTCTGCACTGATTTCTGAATATAAATCGGAACTTGCGGCTGCGCCCGAAACTTCGGATAATAAAGAAATCAAGACTAAAACCTACTGGCAAAGACAGATTGACTGGCTCACAGAACGCTTCCCGGAAGGAAAATATCAGGATGTCATCGGTCTTTGCAAAGTTGCGAAACTTGAGGGCGAAGACGGCATAATTGATCAGGATTATTCGTTAAACGCAGGACGCTATGTCGGTGTTGTAATCGAAGATGACGGCATGACTGAAGCTGAGTTCAAAGAAAAAATGCTGGGTTTGAATGCGGAATTTGCGAAGCTGAACGACGAAGCAAAGACACTGGAAACGGAAATTGCAGCTAATATCAAAGCATTGTTCGGGAAATAAGGATGGAATATCTAAAGTTGTCCGATTGTGCAGAATATAGAAGTTCTCGTACAAAACAAATCGATTTTGAAACTTATATAACCACAGATAATATGCTGCCGGATCGTGCTGGAATTACCTTGGTTGAATCTTTGCCAGATACAAAAACGGTCTCAAAATATTTGCCAAAAGATATCCTTTTATCAAATATTCGTCCGTATTTTAAAAAAATATGGATTGCCAACCGTGAAGGTGGTTGTTCCAATGATGTTTTGGTTATAAAAGCAAAGTCCAATATTTATCCAGAGTTTCTTTATTATGTTTTGTCTGATAATAATTTCTTTAATTATGATACTGTGACTTCAAAAGGTACAAAGATGCCTCGAGGCACCCCAAGTGCAATTATGAAGTATCTGGTTCCAAATTTTGATAAGGAACAGCAACAAAAAATAGTTTCAATCCTATCTAACTACGACAACCTGATCGAGATCAACAACAAGCGGATCAAAATCTTGGAGCAGATGGCAGAAAATCTGTACAAAGAATGGTTTGTGCGTTTTCGCTTCCCGGGATATCAGACCACAGAATTTGAAAATGGGATTCCGAAGGGGTGGAGGATTGAGAAAGTTGACAGCATTTCTCTTATTAAAGCTGGCGGTGATCGACCAAAAGTTTTTTCCTTATGTCAGATTGAGGGAATATCCACTCCGATCTTTTCAAATGGGATAGATAATGAAGGATTATATGGGTTTACAGACAAACCTGTTATAACTGGCGAGAGTATTACAGTATCTGCAAGGGGAACTGTTGGTTATGTATGCTTACGTCGAATTCCCTATGTTCCTATCGTCCGTTTGATTGCAATTATACCAGATATGAAAGTAATTACCCCCCTATATTTGTATTATTACTTTAAAAATGATTCGGTTGTCGCAAATGGTACTTCTCAGCAACAAATAACTGTTCCGATGGTAAGCCGAAAAAGAATCCTTTTGCCTCCGATGAAAATTGTTAAGCAATTTGATGAAGTAGAAAAATCTATTTGGAATAAAATGGATAAACTGAGAGAACAGAACAACAATCTTACCAAGCAGCGCGACTTGCTTTTGCCAAGGCTGATGAGTGGAAAATTGGAGGTTATAAGATGGGGCCTGAAATAAAAGGGAAACGTGCAATTGCTTTCTTTGATATCCTTGGTTTTAAGGAGAAAGTCGCAACATTGACCATTGATGAATTAGCTGATTCATATTCAAAGCTGATTTCTAATACTGAAAATTATATGTTAGACGAAAGCACGTCCAAGATTGTTCGAAAGGAAACATGTAAGCGGTTCATTTTTTCAGACTCTATCTTTCTTATAGCCAACGAAGATACTGAGCAAGGGTTTGTGGATTTGTTTACTTATGCATGGCGTATGATGCAAATTGCTTTTGCAATGAAGTTTCCGTTGAGAGGGGCAATTACATATGGTGATGTATATGTAGAACAGAGCAAAGGCATCTTTATTGGTGAATCAATTGTTAAAGCCGCTATATGGGAAAACAAACAGGATTGGATGGGAGCAGTTGTCGACAAATCTGCCATTGAAAGATATCATGCAGTTTTTGAAGGTAAAGATATACTTAGTGAGCTATTAAACATATTAATGCCAATCTACCCTGTTCCACTTAAAAACAACATGGCAGATGATCAAAAAGTGATTAATTGGCGTGCCAACATCATATCTGAGCATGGAATAAAAGCATTATTTCAGAACAAAGAAAATGATGAGTCCGTTGAAAGGAAAATTGAGAATACTTTATCATTTGCAAAAGCAATGAGGGAAAACCGGATCGCATATTTCAATGATTATATAGTGCCTATTCCGTATAGACGCCTTTATATCGCAGATCATAATCCCTACCAAGGAATACCTATAAAAAACGGTGATGAGTACTAAATGTTTGATTTTGTTAAGTGTCGATGCTATTAAGGAGGCCGCACAATGCCTAACTTCATATCCGAAGACGATATCGAACAAGCAATACTGGAAAAGCTGGAAGTAGAGCCTTTCAATTATAACATCGTGCACTGCGATCCTTCACCGGACAAACGTGAAGTTCTGCCTGACGGCACAGGTCGCAAAAATAAAAAGCAGTGTGTTCTCCCTGAAATACTGCGTGAAAATTTGACTCGCCTGAATCCCAATATGCCGGAAGACAAACTTGTTGAAATCTTTAAGGATTTGTGTCGTGATTTCAGCGCAACGGATATGACTGCCACAAACTACAAGTATTACAACCAGATCCGGAACGGAATCAAAATAACTCTCCGGCGCAACGGCAAGGAAGATTTCGATTTCGTTAAGCTCGTAGATTATGAAAATCCTGAAAACAACACTTTCACAGCAGTTTCGCAGATGTGGATTCAAGGTCGCATTTACTGGCGCAGACCGGATGTGCTGATTTTCATCAACGGTCTTCCGATGGTTTTTATAGAGTTGAAAAACAGCATTAGGAAAGTTGAAGAGGCCTATCGCGAAAATCTGAAAAAATATCTGACAGATATTCCGAACCTTTTTGCATTCAACCAGATTTGCGTGCTTTCCAACGGGCTTGAAACGCGGCTCGGCGCGTTCAACGCTACATACAACCACTTCTTTGAGTGGCTGAAAATTGATTCCGAAAAGGAACATCCGGACAGAAAAGCCATAAAAAATGCAAATACGATCGGCGAAAGCTCAGTGAAATATTTTGTAGAAGGTCTTTTGAGGAAAGAAAGACTTGTCGATTACATAGAAAACTTTATTATGTTCCGCAATCAGAAAAATAAAATCATAGCCAAAAACCACCAGTATTTCGGCGTGAACAACCTGATGGAATCTGTCAAGAACAGAGAGGAACTTAAAGGAAAATTAGGTGTTTTCTGGCATACTCAGGGGTCGGGAAAATCATATTCGATGGTCTTTTTCACGCGGAAAGTACGCCGCAAAATTCAAGGCAATTTTACATTTCTCATAATTACAGACCGCGTGGATCTTGATAATCAGATTCATAAAAATTTCGTGAAAACAGAGGTGATTGGAATAAAAGATGAGTGCCAGCCGAAAAACGGCGAGCAGCTTCAGAATTATCTGCAAAACGACAAGCCTTTTGTGTTTACGCTGATTCACAAATTCCATTGCGACAAAAATAAAAAATATCCGGTGCTTTCCACGCGTGATGACATCATCGTGCTGGTAGACGAGGCGCACCGCACGCAATATAAGGATCTTGCGGAAAATATGCGCACGGCATTGCCTAACGCAAACTATATTGCTTTTACAGGAACACCGCTTTTAGGCAGCAAACGCCTGACTAATCAGTGGTTCGGCAACTATGTTTCAGAGTATAATTTTACCCAGTCGGTAGAAGACGGCTCTACAGTGCCTTTGTTCTATTCGCGCAGAGTGCCGGAAGTAGGACTGGAAAACGATTTTTTGGATGATGATGTCTTAGATATAATTGAAGAAGCAGAACTTAATAAAGATGAAGCGCGTCTGCTTGAAAATTCCTCATCCCGCATTTTGGAAGTTATCAAACGTGAAGACCGTATCGACAAAATTGCTCAGGATATAGCGCATCATTTTCACAGCAGAGGCTTTTTGGGTAAAGGTATGGTTGTTTCTGTCGATAAATACACAACAGTAAAGATGTTTGACAAAGTTCAACACTATTGGGCGATTGAGAAACAGAAAATAGTGCAGGAGCGCAATACAGCTGAAACAAAAGAAAAACGTGATGAACTGACCCGAAAGCTGGACTATATGAATAAAGTCGAAATGGCTGTCATCGTTTCTGAAGAGGATGACGAAAACGAGAAATTCCGAAAACAGGGACTCGATATCTCAATGCATCGACAGAAGATGAAAGCGGTTACACCCGAAGGGCTTGATATCGAAGACCGTTTCAAAGACCCGGAAGATCCTTTGCAACTGGTTTTTGTATGTGCAATGTGGCTCACAGGATTTGACGTAGAGAACCTTTCAACGCTGTATTTAGACAAGCCGATGAAAAATCATGCTCTGATGCAGGCTATAGCTCGCGCCAACCGCGTATATCCTGACAAACCTTGCGGCATAATTGTCGATTATGTCAATGTTTTCAAATACATGAAAAGAGCCTTGGCCGAATATGCTGGAGGAGACGACGGAACAGAATTCCCGGTAAAAAATATAGATAAACTTATTACTCTGATTGACAGTACCGTTCAGGAAGCAGATGAATTCTTGCTCAGTTTGGGCATTGATATCGGTTTAATTGTTGATGACACATCAACGCTTGACCGGCTGGACAAACTGCGTGATGCATACAATATCGTTGTTTCAAACGACGAGAGCAAAGATAAATTTAAAGTTATTTTGAATAAACTTATGAATTTTTATGAGGCATCGCGTCCCGAAATTTTCGAGAAAAACTGGAATAATAATAAATTTTCGCCGCTGGCATATTTATACGGTTTACTCTGCAACACAATAGATGATGAAAAGATCAACAGAGCGCGTCTGCGCATGGCACAGGTCCTCGATAACAGCGTTATCTCAGAGAAAGCAGAGGAAAACGATCCGGGTTTTGTGATTCATCAGGGCAAAGTTATCGATCTTTCAAAAATAGATATTGAAACTCTGAAAAATGAAATTCATATCGCACAATATAAAGCAGTTGAGGTTGACGATCTTAAAGCCTTTATCGAACAGACCTTGCAGCAGATGTTAACTAAAAACTGCACAAGACATAAATTTTCGGAACGCTTCAAAAACATTATCGACCGCTACAATTCAGGCGGTTCGGAAAATGAAGATTATTACGATCAGCTGGTAAAACTCATTGAAGAATTGAAAGCTGAAGACAAGCGTGCGGATGCAGAAGGTCTCTCAGATGAAGAATTGGAAATATTCGACATGCTGATTGCCGGAAAAAAGCTGACAAAGGATGAAGAACAGAAAGTCAAACTGTCTGCAAAGAATCTTTTCAAAAAACTCAGTTCTGAAAAATCGGAACTTATGGTTGTTGACTGGTATAAGGATGACCAGCCGAGAGCAAAAGTGAAAACAGCAATCGAAACATCTCTGAATGCTGATCTGCCGCTTTCTTATGATAAAGAGACTTTTTCTGCAAAAATCGATCTTCTGATGAATCATTTCATTGATATGTCTGTTCAAGGATACGGCTGGCTGCAAGCCGGGTAAAATCAAATCCGGCGAAAGCTGAACCTCAAGAACCTGCGGGCGAGCCGCAACGGGCTCCGACAAAACTGCCTGAATTTTAAGACCACACACGCCCTCGTCATCTTGAACGAATGTGAAAGATCTCGGAGATTCTTCGCTCACGCTCAGAATGACGAGCGGGACAGGCGTGCTCCGGCAAAAACGGATGAAATAAAAATCGAAAAATAATTTGACTTTCTAAAATAAGTGACTAATATTCCGCACAGTGGTAACGCTCTACCCTGAAGAGTATGTATACGTGACTACTCTTGGTCTTAATCAAGAATGTAAACGTGCAAGGCGGCTCAAGAAATTGGGTCGCTTTTTTTTATACATCCATCGAAGATAAAATATGTGAAAATGCCGGAAAACTTTATGAATATAAAATAGAGAAAGGCGAATCCACACCTCTTGCTGAACGCTGCAACGATTTTCTGCTTTTAGAAGAAAAAGCTCTCGAATTTATTCAGAAATCTGTTCAAGGTCACAAATTGTGACCTTAGAAATCACTGAAAACCTGCGGGCGAGCGGACCTCATAATGAGACGCACCACGGCACGGAGACGCCATGGTATGACGTCTCTACAGAGAAAACGGATGAAATAAAAATCGAAAAACTGCTTGGCTTTTGCAAGCTAATAGCTTACTTTTAGATTGCGTTTTGGTTGCGGAGGTGATGCAATGGGAAGAACTTCAAATGTTTTTGCGAGAATCGAGCCGGAAATCAAAGTTCAGGCGGAAGCGGTTCTCAACCGGCTTGGAATTCCGATGTCGAATGCTGTTGACATGTTTTTAAGGCAGGTCATTATTCACAGGGGAATTCCGTTTGAATTGAAGCTGGCGAAGGGAAGACCTCTTTTTGTCGGTGAGCTCAGCAAGGAAGAGCTCGACAAAGAGATCGCGAAAGGAATCAACGACATAGAAACCGGCAATGTCTATTCGGCAGAACAAGTTTCCGAGGAAATGAAGCGGCTTTACGACCTATGAACTGGAAGATAAATTATTCAGAAAAAGCATTTAACGATTTGAAGGCGATATACGAATACATCGCTTTTGAATTGTGTGTGCCGAATACGGCATCAGAACAAGTAAACCGGATGAAATCGGATATTCACTACAAAACTTTCATCTTTGAAAAGCGTCAGTTCGAGAATGTTCTCAAACTGGAAGGCAGAATGGCAAAGGAAATTTCTCAATTCATTCTCGGTAATCAGGATTTTTTTCAAAGTTTTGAAAGTGTGATTTTGTATTATGATAACGGACAGCATGAGCTGAACCGTATTTTGAACACCGTTCTTGCAATGGAACTTTCGCAGTATGATGTGCGGAAGGTTCTTCCGAAAGATTATAAGCTGTTTCAGGCAGCCGACTTGATTTGCACGCTGCAGTTGCTTTCACTGAAATGTGATTGCCATGAACTTTCCCGTTCGGAACAGTTGATTTTTCACAATGAACGGGAGTTGAAAAAGCAGTTCTTGAAACCTATCAGAAAAAAGAAATTTCTGTAATCTCAGCAAAATAATCTGGCCATTTTATTGACGTTAAAACCTGAGGGCGAGCCGCCCGCGCTCCAACAACTCTAAATCCCGATTGCAACGGAACAAGGGATCTTGAATGATCTCGAGGGATCTCGATATCACGATATATCGATATTACGAGGTTGAAAAAATCATAAAAAAGTGCGGTTAAAACTGGACAATATTGCAGAGTTGGTGTAGGAATCCGCACTAAGCAGGATTTCGGTCCCGCGTATTAGTATTGTATAAGGAGATCTCAAGTGAGTATTGATTCCGAAATCATAAAAAAGAATGTTGAAAGAGCTGTTGAACAGTTCAGGAACGGCAAGATCGTCATCGTGGTTGATGACGAGAACCGCGAAAACGAAGGTGATTTCGTCGTCGCAGCTGAGAAAATCACGCCGGAAATAGTCAATTTCATGATAAAAAACGGCCGCGGAGTCCTCTGCACGACGATTACCGAAGAACGCTGCAAGGCGCTCGGTCTTGAAATGCAGGTAAGCAACAACACTTCGCTTTTGGGAACGCCTTTCACGGTCACGGTAGACCTGCTCGGTCACGGCTGCACGACAGGCGTTTCGATGTTCGACAGAGCTTCGACTATCCGCGCTCTGGCTGAAGATTCGACGCGTCCTGAAGACTTGGGAAGGCCAGGTCACATCAACCCGCTGCGTGCAAGAAACGGCGGAGTCCTGGTCAGGGCAGGGCACACCGAGGCGACGATAGATCTTGCCAAACTCGCAGGGCTCAAACCGGCGGGCGCGCTTATCGAGATAATCAACGACGACGGCACGATGGCAAGAATGCCGCAAC
>CAJOMF010000031.1 GCA_905235605.1 uncultured bacterium | reverse complement strand
TTTCGAGAACTATCTGGATAATCTGCTCTTAGTCGGCGTAAATTACGACAAAACCACAAAAGTCCACGAATGCAAAATCGAAAAATATCAGAAATAGTTTCGAAGTGATCTCAGAGTCTTGCTGACCTCACGGAGTCGGGGAACCGACAGCTTTCCAATTTGTCTGCTATGCACCCGAACTACCGGTTCGAGCCCGAATAAACAAAATCCTTGATGTAAAGCTGCATCATAAGATTGTCGCCGTAAAAAGTTACACGCGGGAAATAGATTATATCGATCATATCACCTACAACCGGCGCATTCCCGTGGTTCAGCAGACCGAAACCTATGGCATTGAAAGTCATATTCGTCCCTTTGCTGCCCAATTTCCAGTGAAGGTGACTCCTGTTGATGATGCTCTGCTTCAGGATCTTGACGTTTCTGGCAAGGAAATTAGGTTCGGGATTGTTTATTCCGAAAGGTTCAAGTTTCGAAAGGGCAGCAACAAGATCGGGAACGAGCTCTTTGAGCTGAAGTTCCGAATCGATCTCTGTCATCTGACCGCCGACTTCCTCTTCAAGCTCTTCCGCAACGATCTCATCAAATTTATCAATAAATTCAGCTATTTTCGACTCCTGTATCGTGAGTCCTGCTGCATATTTGTGACCGCCGTATTGAACAAGATAACTGCTCAGACGCTCAAGAACTTTGTAAATGTGAAGCTGCGGGATGCTTCTGACGCTGCCGCGGCCGACACCGTCCTCGACCGAAATCATGATCGTCGGTTTGTAGAACTTTTCAACAAGCCTTGATGCAACGATGCCGATGACGCCGGGATGCCACTTTTCGGAGTACAGAACTATCGAATTGCGCTTCTGTATGATGTCGCTGTTTTCGACTTTCGCCAGAGCCTGATCAAAAATTTCAGCTTCGAGCTGCTGACGGTATTCGTTAGTCAGATTAAGCTCTTCCGCCATCTTCAATGCTGCATTGTAATCGGTGCTTTCGATAAGTTCCAAGCCTTTTATCGCGTTTCCGATACGCCCTGCCGCATTGAGGCGCGGAGCCATTTTGTAGCTTATGACCGAAGGAGTTATCTCTTTGAGCGATTTGAGCCCGCAGATATTCGCCAGTGCGAGAAGCCCCGGGCGCTGATTTTTCTGCATCTGCGTGAGGCCGTATTTTACGAAGATCCTGTTCGATTCAAGGAGCGGGACCATGTCTGCGACCGTTCCGAGAGCGACGATATCGAGATATTCGACTAAATTCGGAAGTGTTCCTGTGAAAAATCCGTCTTTTTCGACGATTTTCTTGAAAACCATGAGGAACGAAAATGCAACGCCGACAGCAGCCATCTCCTTGAAAGGATACTGGCACTCGGGCTGGTGCGGGTTGACGATCGCAATAGCCGGAGGAACCGTCTCGCCGACGTGGTGATGGTCGATGATTATAGTCGCCAGACCGAGATCTTTGGCGTATTTTACTTCGTCGACACTCGTGATTCCGCAGTCAACCGTGATGACAAGCTCACCGCCGTTTGTCGCGATCTCTTCCAGAGTGTAGGTGTTGAGCCCGTAACCGTCTTCAAGCCTGTGCGGAATGTAGTGGTCAACGCTTGCGCCGAGATGCGAAAGGAACTGATACATGATCAGAGTCGAAGTGATGCCGTCGACATCGTAATCACCGTAAATAACTATCTTTTTTCTGTTTTTAATGTAGTCGATAATTATTCCGGCCGCCTTTTCCGCATCTTTCAGAAGGAACGGATCGGGCAGAGACTTGATCTTCGCCTGAAGGAACATGCTCGCAGTCTCGACCTCATCGATACCACGGTTCACAAGGACAGTAGCAACAGTCTTAGAAATGCCGAGCGTTTTGCTTAAGTTATCGATTTTACCCGGATCGGGATTGAGTATTTGCCATTTCGGCTTCATCTATGCTGCGTTTCCTTTTCTTTTGTTCATATATTTTTCAATGTAAAGCGTGATAGGAGAAGCGATGAAGAGCGAAGAATAGGTTCCGACTACGACACCGATGCACATAACGCCTGCAAAACCCGAAATTATCTCGCCGCCGAAAATGAGAAGTGCCAAAACCGAGAAGAGAGTCGTTATCGAAGTGAGGAACGTTCTCTGCAGGGTCTCGTTGAGGCTCGTGTTCATCTTTTCAGCCAGCGTATTTCCTTTGTTCGGATCCTTCATGTTTTCCCTGATCCTGTCGAAAATGACGATCGTATCGTTGATCGAATAACCGACGATCGTAAGAAGCGCTGCAACGACGGTGAGGTCAAACGAGAATCCGAAAAGCGACCAGATTCCGAGAGCGATCATAACGTCGTGGAAAAGAGCGAGGACTGCACCCGGAGCAAACATGAAGTTGAATCTGAAAGCAATGTAGACCAAAATCGCGATGAGAGCGTAGAAAACCGCCATGATCGCGGAAAGTTTCAGCTGCTGACCGACTTTAGGGCCGACGAGCTCGACTCTGACGAGATCAGCCTTTGCTTCAGGATTTATGTTGTCGATCGCGATGACTATCTCGTTCGTCATACCTTTGAGCATGAGTTTGTAGATGTGTCTGTCTCCGACTTTGTTGTATCTGACCGCATCTTTTTCGATGACCGGAAGTTTCGTTTCAGCCACAAGCGCATTGAGGTCAGCTTCAGGGATCTCCTTGTCGAACCAGATCTCGACTCTGTCGCCGACCTGTGAATCAAAGTGGGTCTTGAGCATCTTGGCATCGCTGAACTTTGCCTTTGCAGCATCGAGGAATGCGTTGATCGTCGCGTCGTCGACCATCGAAATGTTTTTGAAGCGGACGAGGTATTCGTTCTGCTTGCCTTCAAACTGCTGGATGTCGTTGGCTCCGAACTTCGTAAGGACTTCTCTCGCCTGTTCCTGAGTTACGCCGTCAGCCTTGATCTGGATCTCGGTCCCGCCGGCAAAGTCGATGCCGAAGTTAAAACCGTGGAAAATCGTAAGAAGGATCGAAATCGCGACTAAAACGCACGAAATCGGGAACAATATTTTTGATTTGCCGATAAAATCTATTTTGAGTTCATTTAATCTCATCTTCAACTCCCTTATTTAACATGTGAAAACATCTTGATGTGTGCTTTCAGGAAATAGTTGAAAACAACTCTCGCCACGAAGATCGCGGTGAACATACTCGAGCAGATACCGATGAGAAGCGTGATCGCGAAACCTTTGATCGCGCCGGTACCGAACTCCCAGAGAACGAAAGATGTTATCGCGGTCGTCAGGTTAGCATCGAAAATCGCCGACCATGCCTTGTTGAAACCGCTTTCTATCGAGGCTTCAAGCGATTTGCCCGTGCGGAGTTCTTCTTTTATCCTCTCGAAAATAATAACATTCGAGTCGACCGCCATACCGACTGTGAGAAGGATACCTGCAATGCCGGGGAAAGTTAGCGTTGCGCCGAAAGCAGCCATTGCACCCATGATGAAAAGAAGGTTGAGGAAAAGGGCGAGGTCAGCAATAAGTCCTGCAAAACCGTAGTAAAGGAACATGAAAACTACGACTACTGCAAAGCCGACTGAAACCGCGACTTTACCTTTTTCGATGGAGTCCTGACCGAGGCTCGGACCGACCGTTCTGTTTTCTTCGAACGTTACGGGAGCGGGAAGCGAACCTGCTCTGAGAACGAGCGCGAGGTCTTTAGCTTCCTGGAAGATCGAGTTGTAGTCGCCGTTTCCGCCGAGCGTGATCATTGCGCTGCCGCCTTCGATCCTCGACTGGATTACAGGTGCGCTGTTGACTTTTTCATCAAGGACGATCGCCATTTTGCGTTTGATGTTTTTGCCCGTCACATCTGCAAAAATCTCAGCTCCGACCTTGTCGAAGTTCATGCTGACATACGGTCTGTTCTTCTGCTGGTCGACAGAAACTCTCGCGTCGGTGAGCATGTCGCCCGTGATGTAAGCCTGGCGGTAAAGCAGCCACGACATATATTCCTTAGTTCCGTCGCCGAGAACGTTTTCTTCAAGAAGGAATTCCGTCCCTTCCGGAGCTTTGTCCTTCAAAAATTCGCGAAGTTTGTTGCGGTCTTTCGAAGTTGCGTATTTGTAAGTGAGCACAGCGCCGTCCGAATTCGAACCTCTGCCGGTGATAAGCGAAATGCCTTCGGGAACTTCACCCTGATATTCGCCGAGCGGATCTTTGTCTTCGGCAACGATTTTGAACTCAAGCTGTGCAGTCTGACCGATGATGCTTCTTGCTCTCTCGACATCCTTGTAGCCCGGAAGCTGGACAAGGATCGAGTTTTCGCCCTGTTTCGTAACGATCGGCTCCTTGAGACCGAGTTCGTCGATTCTCGAACGGAGCGTTTCAAGAGTCTGATCGACAGCGTTGACTTTAAGCTGCTGGACGTATTCGTCGCGCATCGTCAAAGTGTAGGAATTTCCGGAACTTCCGGTCTTTTTAAGGTCGCCGAAATAGTCAATGACTTTGTCTCTGAAAAGGTCTTTGTTCGCGCCGTCAGCCAGTTTTACTTCGACAGCATAGCTTTCGGGGAGGACTTTGACCGTCTCATACGGGATCTTCTCTTCGTCGAGTCTGATCCTGATCTCGTCCGTTCTGCGGTCGAGCCTGTCGGTAGCAGCCTTTTCGGTGTCTACGCTGAGAACGAAATGGATACCGCCTTTAAGATCGAGGCCGAGGCTGAGCCCGTCGTTGATTTTTTCAGCCCACGGATTCGCTTCCGTGTCGATAAAAGTCGGGATAAGCGAAACACATGCCGCGGCAATAATCACAAGAACAAAAATCGCTCTTGCCAACCAGTTTCTTTCCATAACAACCAATCTCCTTTTATATGTTTTTACTCTTCAGTTACATTTGCAACAACGCTTGAAACCACGCCTTTCTGCACGGTTACGACGACTTTCGGGTTTGAACAGATCTCGACTTTGAGCTCTGCATCCTTCACCTCGGCGATCCTTCCCTGGAAGCCGTTGCTCATCATTACAGTCTCGCCTTTTTTAAGCTGATTCAGCATTTCGTTGTGTTTTTTCATCTGTTTTCTCTGCGGAAGAATAACAAGGAAGTAAAAAATTCCGAAAATGAGGATAAAAGGAAGGAGCATATTCAAAATCCCCATTGCTCCGCCCTGCTGCGCAGCTTCCTGCGTTATCAATAAATTAGCAAATGAATTCAACGTGTTAAGTGTCACACCAATCTCCATTTTTAAAGGTCAACAAAAAAACAAGCGGCAGAGTGTAGCACAAAATTTTTTTTTGGCAAGAAATGTACCGTCATTTTAAAATAGATGCTTCCTCTTGATTTTTAAATAAGTATTTGTATAAAAACCATGCTTTGTTTGCAGGAGGTTTTATGAGCAGAAAACTTCAGACTCTGGAAGAACAGTATAATTCGAACCCCACTCTGCCGAATTTGATAGAATATCTCGAAGAGTGCAAACGGGAATCGGAGTGGCAGACGATCATCAAAGTTACCGATATAAGAAGCGGCTCGGAAACGCCCGAAGTCCACTTCTACCGCGGTGTAGCACTCATAAACCTTGATAAAAAACGCGACGGAATAAAAGAACTTAAAAAAGTTACCGCTGCGAATCCTAACCACTTTGCGGCAAAAAAGGAACTTGAAAAATACGCCGACGACGAAGATGCCGAGACTGCCGATACGAAAGCAAACAAAGCAGTGCGCGACATCGTCATAGTCAAACCTACACTCGAAACCAACGAGCACTACAACAGGCTGAAACTGAGGAACTTTTTCATCGTGCTTGCTGCCGTTGCGCTGATAATCACAGGACTTTACTTCGCTTTGAAGGAAAATCCTGCGAAAAAATATGAAGAAATGCTCGAAACCCCGCTTGCCAGCTTCACTTCGCTTTCGTTTGCGGACTATTCGGCGGCTGTGCGCGAACTCAAACTCGCCGACATCCGCGAAGGAATGGGCGACAACATCAAAAAAGCGATTCTCTGGACTTACGCTCTCGGGATTTTGGATTTTCACATCACTCCGGACTTTGAGGATAGCGACATCCCGCAGTTCAGGATCTATTCGACACTTGTTTCGGACAAAGGAAAAGAGCTGACGCAACTCGTCGATTCGATCGAAAACCGCGTCCCGCCGGTCGATTCGGAATATTTTCACAAGCTCGATTTCGAATATCCGGCATCAAAGCAGAAAATAGCGGCACTAGAACTCGATATTCCCGAAAAAATCGAAAAATCGAACCTCCGCGAAAGTTTCTACACCGCGCTCATGCTTTTCAGACAGGATAAATTTCAGGCAGCGGAAGATTTGAACAGCAGGATTATTGAGGCTTTCCCGCACTACGAACTTTCGCAGAAACTCAAAGTGATGATAAGCTCCAAAGCCGATATCGTCGCAGAGAGAGAGCCGGAAAACGCATCTCACTATCTTGCAATTCTCGACAACTGGAAAAATCTGAGTCAGGAAAGATACTTCTTCGGCGAAGCCAAGATCCTGCTCGGTCAGGCGATGAAAGACGAACAAGTTGTCGTTGACGGCTTCTATTCAGTCTGCCCCGGGCGCACTTTCTGCCGCGATATCGCACGTGATTTTATCAAAACGAATCCTAACGAAGCATACCGCATGGCGCTTTACATGAAGGAAAAGAAGGATACGGCGCGCGACGGCGAAGATATAAAACTGGTTCTCGAAGCGAGCCTCGCCAACAATGACTACAGCAACTGCTACTTCGCATACCACGAGCTTCAGCAGTTCTTCCCTGACAGTGTCAACAGCGAAATTTTTGCCGCAGGTGCCCTCTGCAGCGAGAAAAACGGCTACTTTGAAGAGGCGGTCGCGGCTTACGAACAGATCAACGAGAAAGAAAAAAACGACAATGTGACGGCGAAGATCCTCAGCATGAAATACCGTCTCACGAACGAGGAACTTTACCTGAACCAGCTCAAGGGACTTGTCGAGAAAAATCCTGAAAATTTAGAAATGCTGTATGCGTTTTTCGACGTCCTTTCGCATAAGAACGACATTCCGGAAGTGATAAAACTGCTTGAAAAGATCTACACTCTCGAAAAAGACGAGAACAAAATGACGGTGATCGACGAATTCCTGAAGTTCGGCGCGGTCTATCAGGCTGTGAAAACGCTCGAAAAGCTGAACACGAAGGAAGCGAGGGCGAAACTCAACGAAATCTACAACCGCTACATGCTTTTCGACAAGGCCGATTCTTATCTCGAACTCGGTAAAAACAACGATCCGCTCTGGATATTCCTGCGCGAGCAGATCAAAATGAAGGATGCGGGAGAACTTGAGATAGTCTCCAAAGAGACCGACAAAATGATGGGAACGCTGCAGCGCTGCGAACCTGCACTGCTCTATCTCAAAGCGGAAATCTACCGCAGTCAGGGCGACAAACAGCGTACTTTTGCAACGATCGACGCAATGCTCGAATGCAACAGGTTCTACCTTCCGGCGCTCGCCTTCGCTTCTGAGATAACCTACTATCAGGGCGATTTCACCAAAGCGAAAAACGGGCTCAACTATATTTTAGAAAACGAAAAATTCTTGTCTCCCGGAACGCTCATTCTGCATAACTACCTGATTTTACTGAATGCTGAAATCATGGTAAACGAAGGGCAGGAAAACAAAATCGTCGCATACATGCAGAAAAATCTAGACAAAAAGCAGCCGTTCGGCCAGCGCGAAGTAGAGATAATCACCGACATAACGGAAAAACTCAAGGATTCCAAACAGCAGGCATTAAGAAAATTCCTTATCAAAAATTATAAATTTGCAGTTCCTTTTAACGCAAGGTGATTGGAGGTACCATGCTTTACGAACACAAGAAAATAGAGCCTAAATGGCAGAAAAAATGGAGAGAATCGGGCATTTTCGAATACAAAGGCTCGTCTGATCCGCGTCCGAAATACTATATGCTGGAGATGTTCCCCTACCCGTCAGGCAGGCTTCACATGGGGCACGTCAGAAACTATTCGATAGGAGATGTCGTTGCACGTTACTACTTCCGCAAAGGGTTCAACGTCCTTCATCCGATAGGCTGGGACTCGTTCGGACTTCCCGCTGAGAACGCGGCGATCGAAAACAAGATCCCGCCGGCAAAATGGACTTATGCGAACATCGACAACATGCGCGAACGCTTCCACCAGCTCGGTTTCAGCTACGACTGGAGCCGCGAGACTGCGACATGCAGACCGGAATACTACCGCTGGGAACAGAAATTTTTCATCGAAATGTTCAACCGCGGCCTTGTCTACAAAAAGAACAGCGAGGTCAACTGGTGCCCGAAATGTAACACCGTCCTTGCCAACGAGCAGGTCGAAAACGGCATCTGCTGGCGTCACGGCTGCCAGGTCGAAAAACGCAAGATCGAACAGTGGTACTTCAAAATCACGGACTACGCGCAGGAACTTCTCGACTGTCTGGATGAACTCAAAGGCTGGCCTGACAACGTAAAAGAAATGCAGAGAAACTGGATAGGCAGAAGCGAAGGTACCTACATCGACTTCAAATTCGCCGACAGCGACGAAACTGCAACAGTATTTACGACCCGTCCAGACACGCTGATGGGTGTCACCTTCGTCAGCATGGCGGTCGAACACGAGTTTACCGCAAAATTTCTTGAAGATGCTCCCAACCGCGCCGAAATGCAGGCATTTATCGATGAAGTCAAGCGTCTGCACCTCGAGACACGCGATGAAAACTACGAAAAGAAGGGCTTCTTCACCGGAAAATATCTGATCCATCCGCTCACCGGCGAGAAAGTTCCGCTCTACTTCGCGAACTTCGTCCTTGCAGGCTACGGAACTGGAATCGTAATGGCGGTCCCGGCACACGACCAGCGCGATTTCGATTTCGCTCAAAAGTACGGTCTTCCCGTCAAAGTCGTCATCAAACCTAAAGACAGAGACCTTGAACTGCCGCTCACCGAGGCTTACACCGAGCCCGGTGTCCTTGTAAACAGCGGAATGTTCGACGGAACCGGTTCGATCGAAGCGAAAAAAGTCATCAGCGACCACGTCATCAAAGAGGGAAAAGGAAGGATCGGCATCAACTACAGGCTTCGCGACTGGGGCATCAGCCGTCAGAGATACTGGGGAACACCGATCCCGATGATAAACTGCCCGAAATGCGGCACTGTTCCCGAAAAGATTGAAAATCTCCCCGTCAGACTTCCCGAAAACGTCGAATTCACCGGCGTTACGAGCCCGCTCAAGGACATGCCCGAGTTTTACGAAACGACATGCCCCTGCTGCGGCGGCAAGGCGACAAGAGAAACCGACACGATGGATACATTCGTTGAAAGTTCCTGGTATCACATGAGATACTGCGACCCGAAGAGCTCGGACGTTCCATTCTCACGCAAAGAAGTCGATCACGCGATGCCCGTCGATCAGTACATCGGCGGCGTCGAACACGCCGTCATGCACCTGCTCTACACGAGATTTTTCACCAAAATACTTGCTGATCTCGGTTATGTCGGTTTCAGAGAGCCGGTCAGGAACCTCCTCACTCAGGGCATGGTCTGCATGGAATCTTATTCCAATGATTCCGGATACTTATATCCTGACGAAGTTTACAAGAAAGACGGTAAGTACTACACAATATCGGATGATTCTCCGGTAAATGTCGGCAGAGTCGAAAAAATGAGCAAATCGAAGAAAAACGTCGTCGATCCGCTCGTCCTCATCGACAAGTACGGCGCCGACACCGCCAGACTTTTCGTCCTCTTTGCAGCTCCGCCTGAAAAAGACCTCGAATGGTCTGAAGAAGGCGTCGAAGGCTGCAGCAGATTCCTTTCAAGAATCTGGAACATCGTCACCGCGAACGAAGAGATCATCAGAAACTTCGCTGATCCTGAAAATGTTGAAGGCAGCGGCAAAGAACTCTGGGCGAAAACGCACGAGACCATCAAGAAGGTCGGTGAAGAGATCGAAAGATTCCACTTCAATACGGCTATCAGCGCAGTCATGGAACTTGTCAACGCGGCATACAAACTTAAACCTGAAACCGACACCGAAAAAGCGGTCCTTGCTCAGGCTCTGCGCTCGATAATCCTTCTTCTAAACCCGTTTGCACCGCACATCACAGAGGAACTTGCCGAGATCTGCGGAATGAAGGCGATCACCGAAACTCCCTTTCCGACAGTCGATGAAAAAGCGCTCGTAAAAGACGAAATACTTGTCGTAGTCCAGGTAAACGGCAAACTCCGCGACAAGATGAACTTCCCCGCAAACGTCACGGCAGCGGAAGTCGAAGCGGCAGTCAGAGCGAAAGACTACTCGAAATTCCTCAAATCGGGCGAAATCAAGAAAGTCGTCTACATCCCAGGCAAACTCGTTAATGTGGTTGGGTAAAAATGACCGAAGTCTATCTGCGCAAGTTGCTGAATTTTCACAATTTTTAGAAGAGATCTAAGTTATGAATATGGTTAGCCAGCACAGCACAGCACAGCACCTCGACTAAGATTATCGCATAGCCCCAGAAGAATCAACAAATTTTTAAAGAAATTATCCAGTGATATCAGAGACTTACAATATTGTTTACCATGTAGTTTTTTTGTAAATTTGCAAAATTATACAACAGGTTTTTCAGACCAATCTCTCCGAGAAATTCCAGAAAATTTCGATAGTTATTCGTGTCCCGTTTTATTTTTTACTAATTTTTTTCATTGGAGGAAAAGATGAAAAAGTTTTTTGTGCCGTTATTTTTGTTTGTAACATTCTTCTCAATCACTCTGTTTGCTGCAGCTGAGGAAAATGCTGACACTCAAGCCTGCAACTACGCAAGACGCTCGAATGATGTCAAAGTTTGGGAAGCCTATCTCAGAAAATTTCCAAAAGGAACATGTGCTTTTATTGCCGAGACCGAATTGGAAAAACACGGTATTGCTATTCCGAATGGACAAGCTGTAGCACCATCTGCGCCAGATATAATCCCCTGCGCAAGAGGTTGCACAGATCCAGAGACGGGATATATGTGGTCGGCATTGGCTCCTTCTACTATGATTAGTTTCAAAGCAATAGATTATTGCGAGAATCTTAAAGAAGGTGGCTATTCCGATTGGCGTCTTCCAACTCGAAACATTCTTAAAACAATAAGTTATGGTATGAAAAGCAAATTCGGAGATACGGGTCGATTTTGCCATACTGAAGGAGTTTTAAATTTCGAAAATGGCAATTCATATGCGCCCTATAATTCTTATGGTTGGGAGAATAAGGGCTCTGTCCGTTGCGTGAGATAGTTCCGCCGTCTGAAAACACTTTCATCTTCATTTTGCAGACGAAATTTTCGACAGCAAATATCCCTCAAAAACCACTTTGTAAGCCTTGGTAAATTTTCTGATTTTTACTGTTTGGCTTATTAGGATAAAGATAGTGAGTTAAGCAGCATAAATAACGCTTTTCGCCCATCCCAGAATCTCGGAAGCTTGAGCAACAGCTGTTTTTGCCATATATTCATCAACCTCGATTTCATTGGGATATCGAGGCATTACACCGTATTTCGTCAGATTGTCGGCATAATCAAGAAGCGTTTCAGGAATTTCAACACCGGTTTTTTCTTTTACGGCATTGTGCACCTGATTCATAAGAAAGGATATATCGTGGACTTTCGGTATTCCGCCGTGATTTCCGAAATAAACAATCACTGCTTTTACCGCTTTTTCGGCTGCCTGCTGGCTGTGATAGCATATAATTTCGAGCGGCAGCGGATAAAAGGCACCGTTCAACAGATGATCAGCGGTATTAAAATCCATGTCGGCATAAACCAACCATGCCTTTACTTCCGCCATTTTCTGTTCCAAATTCAAATTTTCGTTGTTGTTTTCCATGCGGTTCCCTCTTTAATTCAGCTCATACAGAAGTTTTCCGTTTCTCGCGACTTCGCCTTCGACATAAAGCGTATCATTTGAATTGCTGTATTTGTCGAACCTCGTTTTTGTTCCCACGACGATGTCAACAGGTCTTTTACGAAGATATCTGATCGCTTTGTAAGCCTCTGTAGAAACATCAGCTACATTCCGGTTGTCGTCAACAACGATATAAAAATCGAAATCGCTCTCTTCATTGTTTGTTCCGGCTGCAAACGAACCGAAAAGAAAAATTTTGACCGGATTTAGCTTTTCAACGAAACACTTGATTATTTCCATAATATTTTCAGACATTTCCTTGTCTTTAATGCTCAAAAGTACCGCATTGCCAAGCATTTTGGAGTCCTCCGTTCAAAAAACCCAATTCTTTTACCATATTATCGGATTTTTGTCGAGTTTTTCTCATCCTTACCGCCAAATGCGGCGCAGACATTGCGGCTGAAGCAAAAAATAATATCGCGAGGCAGTTTTGAGCAGAAACGAATTCGAATTTGTGATTTATATGATTCATGCTTGTGCCAACAAGTGGAACAGAACCCCGGCTGATGTCTACAGGCAGCTGAGGGCAAACAAGTGCATCACTGATTATCTGATTCCGTTTTACGATGTCCTGCATACTCAGGAACCGCAGTCGTAGTAAGCGACATCGAGCAATACAGCAAAGTTCCTGAAGGTTCGAAATGATAGTTTATCACGTTTTCAAATCATTCGAAGAGGTATAGCGTGGACGGCGAAACCCTTGAAAAAGTATATCAGGAAAGACTGGAAGAGAGGATAATCTCCTATCTCGCCGAAAAGCACAAAATCGACTGCCTTGACGCGATGGACTGGTATTACAACAGCGAACTTGCCGGAAAAATACACGCCGGTGAAAACGGCATCCAGTATCTTGATTACAAGCTGCTTGCCGATATTTTGTCAGAAACCGAGCCGAGAGGTTAACGGCGCGGACATGGCAAACTCGTGAATGTGCTCGGGTAAACAGATTCTTCACTCATTTCGACAGGCTCAATGACCAAAATGGCGGTTTCTGAGCTTCGGATCCTGAGCTTGTCGAAGGATCGAAGCAGACTTTATCTAATTTTTATCAGCCAATTCAAGAAGTTCTTTCGGTTCAGTAATAAGAATGTCTGCACCCAGAGCGACGAGATCCTCTTTCCTGCCGAATCCCCAGAGACAGCCGATCGAAGTGATCCCTGCATTTTTTGCAGTCAGGATATCGGCTTTCATGTCACCGGCATAAACGGTTTGAGAAAGCGGAACTTTCGTGATTTCAGATATCTCGAATATCCCGTCGGGAGCGGGTTTGAGCGGAATTCCGGGACGTTCGCCCAGGATCGCGTCGAAATGGAATTCTCCGAGAATGGTTTCGGCGTTTAGCAGTGCATATTTGTGTTCTTTGTTTGTGAGAATCGAGATTTTGACACCTCTTTCGACAAGCCCGGAAAGCGTCTCGCGGATCCCGGGAAACGGCGGGATCGTGCCTACTCCTTTTTCGTGGTAAAGGTCTAAAACTTCGGGAAGAAGGGCGCTCACGATATCTTCAGAAGTCCCTTTCGGAAGGGCTCGGCGCATCAGCATCCTCATTCCGTCTCCGACAAAACCCTTGTACTCTTCGATCGTATGAGTCGGAAAGCCGTGTTTACTCAGCACCTCGTTGTTCGTTCTCGAAATGATGTCGAGCGTATCAAGCAGCGTTCCGTCCATATCGAAAATGACAGATTTGAGTTTCATTTTTCCTCCAATTGCATAGTCGCACGACAAAGCTACTGATTTTAAACTGGAAAGCAAGGGAAAGACTTCATAGTGCTTACTCATACGGACCGAATTTTGAGACGTCATTTGAATTGACACTGTTTTTTCTGTTATTATAATTCTGCGTTTTTTGTTTTGGAGAGACTTATGAATAAAATCAAAGTTGTTTTCGTTATTCTTTTTGCGGCTTTCCTCGTTTCATGTGTCGATACGAGTAAAATAGAAGGCCCGGTCGAAATCACGAACAATGTCACAGACTGGCGCGACGAGGTGATTTATCAGCTTATCACCGACCGCTTTGCCGACGGCGATGTCAACAACAACTACAACGTCAACAAAAAGTCGCTCACGTCGTGGAACGGCGGCGATTTCCAGGGGATAATCGACAATATCGACTACCTCAAAAAACTCGGCGTGACGGCGCTCTGGATCAGTCCTGTCGTCAAAAACGTCGATTCCGATGCAGGCATCGCAGGTTATCACGGCTACTGGACGCAGAATTTCAAAGCTGTCAACCCGCACTTCGGAGACTTGGCAAAACTGCGCGAAATGATCAGGATCCTCCACGAAAACGACATAAAAGTTATTCTCGATATCGTTGCGAACCATGTCGGTCAGCTTTTCTACTACGACATGAACAAGAACGATCAGCCGGACGAGATGGTCATGGGCAGCGACATGACGTGCGACGCCTACTGCGGCCACATCACGGGTGTTGAGGACGAGGCTGTGAAAGAGCAGATCTGTTCGCAGGAATACTCGAAAGAATCGATTTCGTGGCTTCCCGACGGTAACGACTGCTACGCCAACTGCGTCTACAGATGCAAAAACGAAGAGTATCCGCAGAAAATGGGTATCGTCCGCTACAGCGAGTGGGATCCCGACTTCGATCCGCGCAAGATCCGCTCGTTCTCCGATGCCGGAGAGTCGGGGGTGGCTCCGATAAAATGGGTCTATATGCCTGAGATCAACCGTGTCCCGCCCGAACCGGAAGAGTTCCACAACGACGACTGGTACAACAGAATGGGCAGGACTGTCACATGGGACAGCGACTATCAGGTCGTAAAAGGCGACTTCCCCGGCGGACTCAAAGACCTCGACACGACGAGGACGGATGTCAGAAACGCTCTCATTTCGGTCTTCCAGTACTGGATCGGCGCGCTCGATATCGACGGTTTCAGAGTCGACACGATCAAACATGTCGAGCATGAGTTCTGGCAGGTCTTCACTCCGGCGATGCGCTCTTACGCAAAAAGCATCGGCAAGGAAAATTTCTTCATTTTCGGCGAGGCTTTTGACGGCAGAGACGATCTTCTCGGAAGTTTCACGCAGAATGACGAAATGGATTCCGTCTTCTATTTTTCCCAGAAATTCCAGGTATTTGACTCGATCTTCAAATGGGGCAACGCGACAAAGAACTTTGAAGGTCTTTTCAACGAAAGGTGGAACAAGCACCGCGACGGAAGTGCTCTCGGAGAAGGTGAATCACCGCGTTACGGCACGGTTTCAGGTGTTAAGGATGCTGACGGGAACGTGCTCAGCCCGCAGCAGATCATGGTCAACTTCATGGATAACCACGATCTGCCGCGTTTCCTCTACGAACAGCCCGACAAAAACGCACTCAAAAACGCTCTTTCACTCATGTTCACGATGGACGGGATCCCGTGCATCTACTACGGAACAGAGCAGAATTTCAGCGGCGGCAACGATCCGGCAAACCGTGAAGCGCTCTGGACAAGCAATTACGACACCGAAAACGAGACTTTCCGGCACATTTCGAAAGTTGCGGCACTCCGTGCAAAGTACGCTCCGCTGCGCCGCGGCGACCTCAATATCGTCTGGTCGACTGACCATGTCGGAGAGGAAAGCGATGCAGGTATCCTCGCATTTGAAAGGACTTACAAAAATGAAAGGATGCTTGTCGTCATCAACACGAACAAAAACCACGCATCACGGACATCGTTTGAAGGAACGGCGATGAAAACGAATTTCGCCGCAGGAACCAATCTGGTCAATGTTTTCCCAGGTTCGGAAGGCAAAAGCTACACAGTTTCGGGCGACGGAACGCTTGAAATCGAACTTCCGGCACAAACGGCAGCCGTTCTTGCCGTAAAATAGTCGTTATGGCTCTAAAAAAGCATCTCAAAATCGTAATAAGTTTCCTGATTGTCGCACTTCTTTTTTACTTTCTTTTCAGAAAACTTGATTTCGAACTTTTTGAAAAATATCTGACCGAAGGTAATAAACTTCTGATTTTATTGGGATTTTTGGTTTATCTTTCATCGTTTGCCGTGCGTGCCATGCGCTGGAAAGTTCTGCTCAAACATATCGGCAGTTTCAAAATCCGCGAGCTTGCTCCGGTCATCGTTGCAGGTTACGCTGTAAACAATGTTCTGCCTGTGCGGATAGGAGAGATCGTCCGTGCCGCGATAGCCGGAAAACTATTCAAAATCAGCATCCCGGCGACTTTTGCTTCGGTTTTTGTCGAGCGCATTTTTGACGGGCTCACGATCGCACTGATCCTTTCGGTTACTATTTTTTTCTATCCCTTTCAGGAAAATATGAAAACTCTGGCGTGGGGAGCATCGCTTTTTTTCGCGCTTTTGTTCCTGTTTGCGCTTGTTTCGGCATTTTCATCAAAACCGCTTGAATTTGTGCGGTTTTTAAGAGGAAAATCCCCTGATTTTTCAGGTTTTTTCTTTGATTTTGCCGAAAAATTCCTGAAAGGGGCAGCTTCGCTTGATTCATGGAAAAAAATCGTTGCGACATTTTCTTTAAGCCTCTGTGTATGGGCTTTTGAACTTGCTGTTTACCTGCTTATTTCCGCAGCTTTCGGCGTGAAAATCCCGTTCGTAGGATGCCTTGTCATGCTCTGTGCCGCAAATCTCGGGATGCTTGCGGCTCCGACACCTGCCGGACTAGGCATTTTCCAGGGCGCGATAGTTTTCGCACTTGAATCGTTCGATGTGCCTTACGAACAGCGGATGGCAGTAGCACTGATTCTTCACGCAACGCAGATAGTTCCGACAACGATCATCGGTTTCATCTGGATCTGGGTGAAAAATTTAAAAATTGGAAAAATCGAATCTGAAACATTTCAGGAATAGAAAAACGAAAAGAGTTTTTGTTTTGTTGAAGATTTAGAAACTATTCAGCTGCTGCTTCAGCGTCTGAGGATTCTTCAGATTTTCCTTCCCAGAGGAAATCGAACCAGCCGGTAAGAGCAATGGTGAAAATGTGCGTATTATAGGTGTTTTTGTAGTAATCGGTCTTGCTGTACGCTTCATCATACATATTTCTTGTTTCCCTGACGAAGTTGTAGTCGAATTCTACACCTGCATAATCGCAGAAATTGTAGATAAGGGCGAAATCGACTCCCATATTCGTGTTTTCGCTGTCCTGAATAAAGGTGTAAAGGTAGGGCTGTTTGAAGTAGGAGAATCTTGCCATAACGTCGAACCAGTAAAGATGTGCGTAAGGCATAACGAAGAATCCCCATGGATTGTATGAGCTCTTGCCCCAGATCATCCCTTCGTTTCCGTCACGGATGAAACGTGCGTTTTCATAGTAGTCATTGCCGATATAAATGTTTGCATACGGGTTGAAGATCGATCTGCTCGAGTAAGCGAATTCACCCATGAAACCTACGGTAATATCATCGTTGATCTGATATCCGAGGTCTGTGCCGATCGCAAATATTACATTCTTCTTGTTTGCAGCGTAATCGTTTCTGCCGTTGTCGTCTTTAATAATGAGATTTTCTTCGATTTTGTTCTTCTCGTCGAGATAGGTTCCGTTCGTCGTCTGGAAGATGCCGCCTTCTGTTTCTTCGTCGTAACCCATGTATGCGCTTCCGACAACAAGGGAAAATGCAGCCGTTGCATAGAATCTGCCGTTGTATTTGTATCTGAGGTCAAAACCGAATGCAGGATCTTTGAATCTGTCTTCGCCGTCAAGCATCGTTTCGTTTTTGCCGTTGAAAACAAAGAGGGTGAGGTCAAGATCCATGTTGTCCGCAAGCAGGAAATCCAAGCCGATAGAAACACCGACGTCTCTGAAACCGCCGCCCAGGAAATCATTTTTGATCGCCGAATGGGCATAAGTGATCTCGTGGTCGTATCCGCCTTCGATCCCGAAAGGCATACCGAAAAGACCTGCCTGAAGCTCGACATTAAGACCGAATGTGCCGTTTGCGTTTCTGTACGAAGGATGGACCATACTGAATGAAACATCTTTCAAAACGTCGAGAGCATTCGGCGAATCGCCTGTGTCTACGAATTCGAGCGGGTTGGTGCTGTCGGTCGGAAGATTTTTGTCGTGGTCATAATTGAACTCGACCTCTTTTGTCGTTTTGAGACCTTGCGCCAGATCAAAAAGGATCCTGCCGTTGAACATGCGGTTTCCGCCTTTGAGGTCAAGAACTGCGTTGTCAATGCTGAATCTGTAGCTGCTGTGCGGCATAACATTTCCGCCGAAAGTATAGATCGAATTCGAAAGCGCACCGAAAGCGTCGATCGAAAAGAACGGTTTAGTCTCGAAAGGAGCAAGTTTGCCTTCGCCTTCCGCAACGTGTGCAGCCTCTTCCTTATTTTCTTCAGCCGGTGCCTGTTCTTCCTTATTTTCCTCAGGCTGAGCAGCATCTTCTTTCTTTTCTTCGGGCTGTGCATCTTCTTTCTTTTCTTCTGCCGGCTGAGCTTCCGGAGCCGGTTCCGCCGGTTTTGCAGGTTCCGCAGCAGGTTGTGCTGCCTGAGCCGGTTCTGCCGGTTTTGCAGGTTCTGCCTGCGCCGGCTGGTTATTGTTATACTGATTCAGATACTGCTGATACAGATCATTGGTGTTGTCCTGTGCCGACAACGCAAAAAACGCTGCGAAAACCGCAAACGCTAAAAAGAATTTACGCATTAAAACCTCCATAAAACAAAAGTAAAAAAAACGAAAAATCTAAGTAGTCTTAAACATTATTCGGTAAAAATCAAGTCAAAATAGTTCCAATCGGCGGAACAGGGGGATTTTTTTGTCTTTTTCCCCTTTCATATTTCAAAAATTCCGTTACAATAATCCGTTTTTGCGAGCGGAGTGCAATGTTACGGGGTTTACTTATATTCATAATCGTTGGCTTTTACGTCCTTCTTTCGATATGTATTTTTCCGCTTTACATCCTTTCGAAAAGGAAATTGGGAGGAATAATTTTCAGACACTGTTCTTTCCTTCTGCTTAAATCATGCAGAGTCCGCAGCAGCATCGAAGGACTTGAAAACATCACGCCGGACGAAACTTATATCGTCGTTGCAAATCACCAGAGCATAGCCGACATTCCTATAATCGGCGCGAATCTGCCGATAAACATGCGCGTCCTGGCAAAAAAGGAACTTTTCACGATCCCGGTATTCGGACAGGCAATGTGGCTTTACGACTTCGTGGCGATAGACCGCAAAAACAGGCGCAGCGCGGTAAAAAGCCTGGAACGCACCCGAAAGAAGATGAAGTACTGCTCATATCTCATTTTTCCCGAAGGAACGAGAAGCCGCGACGGGCATGTCGGCAAATTCAAATCGGGAGCGCTGATCCTCACCGAAAAAGGTTGCAAAATCCTTCCTGTTGCACTGATCGGAGCCGACAAAATACTCAAAACCGGAGAAATCGACGTCCATTCGGGCGAAGTCACAATCAAAATATTCCCTCCGACACAGATCGGCGAGAACGAAACCAGACAGGAGCTTGCCGAAAGGCTCAACGTCCTGATTTCCGGCTATGTAGAATCGGAAAATCACTGAAAAAATTAAAAAAATCTTGCTTTTTTCCAAAATTTCCGTATATTGCGCCGCTTTTGTTTTTTTGGTGTTTTTTTATGGAGAAAATAATGTCTCTTTTGTCAAAAGAACGCTTCTTTACCGATAAACTTTATTCGGCAAGATGGTTCAAATCCTACTTTCTTATAATCTTAGGTTCGATGATAATGGCTTCGGGATACTCGTTTTTCGCAGACCCGCACAAAATCGTTCCCGGCGGAGTCTACGGCATCGCGATCGTCATCCACCATGTTTTCGGATTTCCTACAGGAACGGTAGGTCTCATATTCAACATCCCGCTTTTCGCGCTCGGGATCTACATTTTAGGTCCGCGTTTCGGTGTAAAAACATTCGTCGGCACGATTGCGACCTCTTTTTTCATCGATTTTCAGTCAAAAATGATAGAAAATTTCAAATGGTTCCGCCCGAAAGATCTCGCTGAAGGGGAGAATTTCATTGCCTCTCCGGTTCAGGATCCGTTCCTTGCCAGTCTGGTTGCAGGCGTTCTCATCGGTGTCGGTCTTGCGCTTATTTTCAGGGCGAAAGCATCGACCGGCGGCAGTGACATCATCGCGCAGATAATCAACAAATACACCAAGATTTCGGTCGGTCAGCTTCTTATCTTCATCGATTCGGCAATCGTTTCGGTAGGTGTAATCGCATTTAAAGACTTCTCGCTCGCCCTTTACGCCATCATCACGATTTATCTCACAGGAAAGGTTCTTGACGCGGTAATGCTCGGCGGCAGCAACAGAAAGGCTGTTTTCGTAGTATCCTCGAAACACGAGGAAATCAGCGATTTCATTCTCCACAAACTGAGAAGGGGCGGAACATTCTTCTTTGCTCAGGGAATGTACGGTCACGACGACAAGAAAGTCATCTACACGGCACTCAGCAGACGCGAACTCTCGGCTTTGCAGGATTTCGTAAAGGATAACGACAAGGACGCTTTCATTTCAGTTTTCGACACGAACCAGATCTACGGACGCGGATTCCTCCCGCTTTCCGAAGAGAAGTAGCTGGATCAGATTTCTACAGTATATTGAATTTTCAGTATAAAAAAGCGTAACTGCGGATTTTTGGCTGAAAAAATGAAATTTGTCTCTTTTTTTCTTTGATTTCAGTCAGTTTTTCTGTATAAGCGTAAAATCGGAACAAGGATTTTTATCATGGAGAATGTTATGAATTGGAAAAAGTATTATGATGAAAAAATTTCCACTCCCGAACAGGCAATCAAGGACATCCATGATGGAGACTGCGTTGTAATGGGACACGCGGCAGCTGCTCCAAGAATAATTCAGCGGGCGATGGCGGAACACTGCGAGGATTACAACGATGTCATGATTTTTCACATGACGACTCTGGGTGATAACGAATGTCTGCATCCGAGGTGCTACGGTCATTTCCGCCATGTCAGCAACTTTTTGGCAGCTAATTCGCGAGAGGCCGTAAATCATCTTGCCGGTGATTTTTTTCCTGCATACTTTAAAGATGTCCCGGAAATGATAGGTGATGAAATTCCATGTGAAATTGCTGCTTTTCAGGCAACGCCCCCTAATGATGAGGGTTATTGCTCGCTCGGTGTTTCCTGCGATTATGCCCTGGCAGCAATACGCCGCGCCAGATCGGTAATAATTGAAACAAACGATAGGATGCCCTTTGTATACGGAAACACTATGATACATGTTTCGCAAATCGATCGTATCATTCCGTGTTCCTATCAGCTTCCCGAACTTCACAGCGCAAAGCCTTCCGAGGTCGAGGCAGCTATCGGTCACTTCTGCTCGACGCTGGTTTCCGATGGATCAACACTCCAGCTTGGGATCGGTGCAATACCGAATGCGGTCCTTAACTCTCTCGGTGAGAAAAACGACCTCGGTATACATTCGGAAATGTTTTCCGATGGAGTGGCTGATTTAATGAAAAAAGGGGTTGTCAACGGCAGACGCAAGACAATCCATAAAGGCAAAGTCGTTGCGACTTTTATAATGGGAACTAAAGAACTTTACGAATTCGTTGACGGGAACGAAGATATCGAACTTTATCCCGTTGATTATACCAATAACCCTTTTGTCATTGCTCAGAACTATCGGATGATTTCAATCAATTCGTGTCTTGAAGTCGATCTTATGGGACAGGTTGCGAGCGAATCAATCGGCATGAGGCAGTACAGTGGAATCGGCGGGCAGATCGATTTCGTGCGGGGAGCTTCGATTGCAAGAGAAGGAAAAAGTATCCTTGCAATGCCGTCAACTGCGGCAAATGGGGCTATTTCGCGTATAAAACCTTTTCTAACGCCGGGTTCAGCAGTCAGCACTACACGGAACGATGTAAACTATATTGTTACTGAGTATGGAATAGCCCGTCTGAAAGGGCGTACTTTAAAACATCGTGCCGAAGATCTCATCCGTATTGCACATCCTGACTTCCGTCCCACGCTGATTGAAGAATATGAACGGCGTTTCAGGTGTAAATTTGAAAACTGATTTAAGGGATCTCAGGATAAAAAAAACCGCCCTTTCGGGCGGCTTCAACCAAAAAAAGGAGACTAACCTCTTTTTTTCTTCATGTTTTTTCTGCGTCTTCTCTCCGCTTCTTCCTTTTTCAGACGGTTACGGACTGACGGCGGCTCGTAGTGACGGCGTTTTTTGATTTCTTTGTAAAGACCTTCGAGAGCCATTTTTTTCTTGAGGATCTTTATCGCCTTCTCGAGATCGTCGGAAACATAAACCTCCAAAGGAGCGATGATTTTCTGTCTGCGCATGGTTTTCACCACCTTTCATACTTCTGATTTGTTAAAACAACATGAAGCGCGGGAATGCTACGGAAAAAATGGATTTTGTCAAGACCAAATATCGTGATATCGATATCGGCTTTTAACTTCCCGTTGACATCAGAAAACTTGCAACTATACTTTTTCGTTCTTTTTTAATTGGTTTTAAATGCGAGGTGTGAAATGTTATTAGGCGAACTCAGAAAAATGATGATGAAGGCGAAACTTGAGAAAGATACGGTCAAAGGAAACCTCCTTTCGACTCTGGTCGCAGAAGCTGTCATGGTCGGCAAAAATGACGGGAACCGCGAAACGACCGATGCAGAGACGATCGCGATGATCAAAAAATTCCTCAAAAACGTGAATGAAACTCTCACTCTGATGGAGGAAGTCGGCAAGGACAAAACTCAGATCCTGCGCGAAAAAGAGATACTCGAATCGCTTCTTCCGAAACAGCTTGACGAAGCCGAACTTGCGAAAATAATTGAAGAAATCGTTGCAGCACTTCCCGACAGGTCACCGCGTCAGATGGGGGCAGTCATGGCTGAACTCAAGAAAAAATACGACGGTCAGTTCGACGGCAAAACCGCAAGCGGACTCGTTAAAAAGGCACTTTCATAAGGTCTGCTTGTTTCCAAAAATTCTTGCCATTACGTATAAAATACCTATAATTCTGCGTTTTTTTGGTGATTCAGGTTTGTTGAATGCGGAAAAACTGGGGATTTCGCAAGCTGTTTCAAAGGGATGAGTGACCATGTCGCAAATATTTCCGAAATCACGACTGCGGCTTATCTTATTGACGAGAACTGCACCGACATCCGCAAAAACGAAACAAAAGTCAGAACTTACACAAAACTTGGAACAGGAATTTGGCTCGGAGAGCTTGATTATTCCAAACTTTCAGGCATTAAAACAGGGCTCAGACTTCTCTCTTCCTTCCTCGATACGAACGATTCGAAAACACTTTCAGAAAAAATTGCTGCCGATGTTCAGAAAACCGACGGACGCGAATTTTACAAGTTTTTCAACGGCTTCAGAATCAATGCGAACAAGCATGAAGTTGTCATAAACACTGCAAGTCCCGACAGCAACGAAGTTTCCCTCAATATCGAAGGCGGCAGCAATGAAATCGCGGCAGGTTTCAAAATCGTGTGGACTGCGCTGAACATGCGGCTGCGAAAAACGGGCTCGAGCTTCGTTCTGCCATAGCTTCGCTCTTCACTTCTACCGATGCTTTTAACAGAAGCGCAACTTTGTCTGACATCTTTGATCCTTCGAATATTCCTCTTACCTACAGCGGCTCAACACCGGCTGACTACTCAGCTGATGCACTGTCTGCAGTAACCGGACTTACGGAGATAAGCAGCAAGTATGTTGCGACCCAAAAAGAGATGATGATTTTTGCAAATTACATCATGACTTCATCGAACGGACCTGATTTCAGCGGCGTTTCATCTGCTCTGACACCCGATCAGTTCGTCTGCGCCTGGTTTACCGGCACTGCCGGAAGCTGCGACAAAGTCTACATCCAGATTTACGATGAAGACATGGATCTCGTCACGAACGAATCGACGAAATACATTGAAGATTCAAACAGTTACAAAGATATCAATGTCGGAATCAACTTCGGCAGATACACGCTTCTTGCTGTTGCTGAAGAGATGTACAACTATCTTGAAGCAATCACTGTCAACGATGAAAACACTGTGAAAGAAATCACTGTCGTTGCAAAGAACGCATGCGGAAACGGCATAATCGATGCCGGTGAAGAGTGCGAAACCGGCGATCTGGATTCAACAGAAGTCCTCTGCAGAGACATTTTCCACGCTTCGACAAATCCAGAAAATAAAGCCGTATGCAACAAAACGACATGCGTTTACGACAAGACTGCATGCGGTGCTCAAACCTATTCAAACTGCGGCGACGGAATAATCAATCCGGGTAAAGGCTGCGACGGCGGCACGAAAGCATGTTCCGAGATTCTGGGTGCAACTGCAAAAGGTACGGCTTCATGCAAAGCTGACTGTCTGGACTGGGTTACTGCGGGCAGCTGCACAAAAACGACAGCAGAATGCGCAGAACCCCCTGCAAACACGATCTGGAATGACGGGATCGGACGCTTCACGCAGACTTACAACGGCTACGCCTGGATTCCTGCAACAAAAGAAGCGGCTTACGGTCACAATTTCTGGGCGGCCGGCGACTACAGAAATTCCGAAAAGGCCTGGAGAATAAATGACAACGGCGCACTTGAAAGTGTAGAAAAAGCGACAGAAAACTATGTTATCTGCGTAAGAGTCTACGACTACGATCCTCTTGAGAACCGCTTCACAACAGCGGATGAAACAGTCACTGACAACGCAAGCGGTCTCATCTGGCAGAAGCAGTACGCTTCATCGAAATCATGGGGCGAAGCACTTTCCCACTGCGAAGATGCTTCGACTGACGGTCACTTCGACTGGAGACTTCCCAACAGAAACGAGCTTGCATCGATCATAGATTTCACCAAGTCAAGCGGTGCTGCAAGCAGCCTTTCATCTGTTCCGGATCAGAGTTTCTGGACCTCGACAAGCTCAGTCACCGAAACAACCAAAGCCTGGGCAGTCGATTTTGCAGACGGAAGCATTTCAGCAGAAACAAAATCGGGGCAGAAATACGTTCTCTGCGTAAGAAGTGAAAACATCTGCCTCGGCGATGAATCGGAATGTGTCGATGCATGTGACTTCGAACCGTGCAGGAACACTGCAAATTCAACCGGTGTATGCACTGCAACCGGCGGCACCTTCTACTGCGGCTGCAAATCTGGATTTGACTGGAATGCAGCTAACTCGAAATGTATTCAGGCGACAACACGGTATGAGGCATGCACCGGGCTTCCCGAAAATGCAAAATGGAACACTGTTCCCGGCATCAGCCAGATCTGGAACGGAAACGAATGGGAACCCTCAAACGAAAGCCTCTACAGCCAGACTCCGGCAACCGACAGGTGCTACTTCAAATGCAAGGAGAATCACGAATGGCTGAACAATAATTGCGAACCGAAACAACAGACCAGATACTGCGTCATTCCTGAGCATACCGTCAGCAATACGGCTGCAACTATAATCCAGACTTGGAATGAAGATGAACACAGCTGGGAACCTTCGGAAGAAACTTACACTTGGGATAACCGTGCTGCACACTGCAATGCATTGAACAGTTCGAATTACGGAGGCAGGAACAACTGGCGTGTTCCGAATCCGCATGAGTTTATGACAATCGTAGACCACAGCACTTATGATCCGGCAACCGACTCCTATTTCACAGGAATGCCGGCAGACAGCACAAATGTTTATTTCTGGACATCGAAGGAATCCAAGTACTACACCACCACCTATGCCCACGGTTTTTATCTGAAAACAGGCACTTATTCCTATAAACGCAACAAAAGCTCCGCATTTGAGATTCTTTGTGTCAGCGGAAACGAGATGCGGCCTGCGACATCGGCAAATTTTACGACTCAGACAATAAACGAACAAGTTGTAGTCACTGATTCAGCGACGGGTCTCATGTGGCAGAAAGATTATACAACACAAAGCGTCGGCTGGCGGCCGGCACTTCAATACTGCGCAGATCTGACTTATGCAGGATATTCCGACTGGAGACTGCCTAACAAAAACGAGCTGCTGTCACTGATAAACTATGAAAAACCTGAGAAACCGTCTTCATATTTCCCTGATATGCCCTCCTATATATTCTGGTCTTCCACTCCATACGCCGGTGATAATAACGCAGCATATAACGTAGATTTCAGTATAACCGGATTCCCTATGATTGCGGACAGGTCGGAACAAAACACTGTCTACCATGTCAGATGTGTAAGGTAGTGCTTCGACTGCTTAGACAAGCTCAGCGACCACAACCGTAAAAACCCCGTGGATTTTTTCAAAAAATTGAGTATAATACGCCGGTTTTGTGGAGGGAAACATGGGATTTTACATCAATGCAGGAAACGAGGATTTAAAGGAAGCTCTGGCTTCAGAGATTTTTGTCGACAAGTCGCTGGTGCTTGCAAAATTATG
>CAJOMF010000030.1 GCA_905235605.1 uncultured bacterium | reverse complement strand
GGAAGACTTCAGAACAGAGTCAATCTGATGGAAGAACTTGTCAAGATAAACCGCGTCATCGGCAAGGCAAAACCGGGCGCGCCGCATGAAACCATCATTGTAATAGACGCGAACAACGGTCAGAACGCACTCACTCAGGCAAAACAGTTCAGCGAAGCCGTAAAAGTGACGGGAATCATCGTCACGAAGCTCGACGGCAGCGCGAAAGGCGGTGTTATAATCGGCATTTCGAAAGAGTTGGGCCTTCCGGTATATCTTGTCGGAGTAGGTGAAAAAATCGAAGATCTTAAGCCCTTCGATCCGAATGAATTCGTTGAGGCGCTCTTTGAATAACAACCTGATTTTATTTAATATTTTGTGAGGAAGAAAACCATGGACAAAAAATCCGTTGCAATTCTCTGCTCCGGCGGCCCGGCACCCGGAATAAACACGGTCGTATGCTCGATCGCGAAAGTTTTTCTGAAGGCGCACTACAGAGTCATCGGCATCAACTACGGCACGAAGACCCTTTTCACCGACAATGTCGATACGGTCGATATCGATTTCGATCTTGCCGACCACTACTTCAACCGCGGCGGCTCCTTCCTCAAAATGAGCCGCTACAAACCGAAAGACAGCGAGTTCAAGCCCGATTTCTTCATCAAAAACAACGTCGAACTGCTTGTAACGATCGGCGGCGACGATACCGCTTCCACCGCGAACAGGATCACAAAATACTTGAACGAGAAAAACCTTCCCGTCAGGAACATCCACGTTCCGAAGACGATAGACAACGACCTTCCGCTGCCTGAAAGACTTCCCACTTTCGGCTATCAGTCGGCTAAAAACGAAGGCGTCCGCATCGCGACCACGATCTACGAAGATGCAAGAACTAGCGGAAACTGGTTTGTTGTCTCCTCGATGGGACGTGAAGCGGGTCACCTCGCTTTCGGAATCGGTGCGGCTTGCCACTATCCGATGATAATAATCCCCGAAATGTTCAAAAACGTCGAAGTAACATTCGACAGGATCATAAAAATGATGATTTCTGCGATCGTAAAAAGAAAAATCTACGGCATGGATTACGGCGCGATCATGATCAGCGAAGGTGTTTTCCACTTCATGTCGGATGAAGAAATCGTCAGCTCGGGCATCAAGTTCTCCTTCGACGAACACGGACATCCGGAACTCGGAAACGTCTCGAAAGCGCATATATTCAACGTTCTCCTCAACGAAGAGCTGAAAAAACTCGGCCTCAAGGTAAAATGCAGACCGACAGAGATCGGATACGAAGTCCGCTGCTGCGCTCCGTGCGCTTTTGACCTCAAATACTGCACGCTGCTCGGTTTCGGCGTAAAAGAGCTTTTCGACCGCGGCGTTTCGGGCTGCATCGTTGTCTGTCACAACGACGGAACAGTCTCTCCGCTCTACCTCGAAGATGTCGAAGATCCAAAAACCGGCAAAATCAAACCGCGTCTTGTCGATACCGAAGCCGACGACTACAAAATGCTTGTCGAAAACTTCCACTACATCGATGAAGACGATTACGAAAAAGCCTCGAAATGGCTCAAAAATCCGCAGCTTTACAACATAAAACACATTCTTAACGAAAAATAGCCGGAGGAAACATGGCAAAAATCGCTGTGGGCTTAAGCGGCGGAGTCGATTCCGCAGTCGCGGCGGCACTTCTCAAACAGCAGGGTTACGATGTCGTTGGTGTCACGATGTCGAACTGGGACGGTTCGCTTCATGTCGAGGGTCCGATGCCTGATTCATGCTACGGGCCTTGCGAGGGAGAAAGCTTGGAAGCGGTCGAAGAAATCGCGAAAGTGCTTGATATTCCTTATAAAGTTTTTGATTTGAGCGAGGCATACCGCGAAAACATAATTTCGTATTTCAAGCACGAATACATGTGCGGCAGAACGCCGAATCCGTGTGTGAGATGCAATTTCAAGATGAAGTTCGGGCTTCTTTTCGAAAAGGCGAGGGCTGAGCTTGGGATCGATCTCTTTGCAACAGGCCATTATGCGAGAATTATTGAAGAAAACGGCAAGTTTTTCCTTGCGAAAGCGTTGAATACGGCGAAAGACCAGAGCTATTTTCTGCAAATGCTGCGCCGCGAATGGCTTCCGCACATCATTTTCCCGCTCGGAAACATGACTAAGGACGAAGTTCGCGAAACGGCGAGAAAGTTCAATCTTCCCGTTGCCGAAAAAGAGGAAAGTCAGGATTTTATGGGTGGCAACCACGCTGTGCTTTTTGACGACGAAGTTGTGAAAGAGGGCAATATCGTTGACGAAAACGGCAAAATTCTGGGCCGTCACAAAGGGATAATCCACTACACCATTGGCCAGCGCAAAGGGCTCGGGATCAGCAATCCGAAACCGCTTTTTGTCCTCAGGATCGATGCCGGAAAGAATGAAATCGTTGTCACTGAAAAGGAGCATCTTTTTTCCAACGGGCTTGAAGGGGCGGAACTCAACCTGCTTGACGATATTGAAAATCCTAATGAATTCAAAGCATTGGTAAAAATAAGACAGAAGCACAAAGAGTGCCCGGCCACAGTTTCGATTCTGGATGGCGGCAGATTCAAAGTCGTTTTCGAAACGCCGCAGCTTTCGGTAACTCCGGGCCAGGCAGTCGCAATTTACCGCGAAGACGGGATCCTTCAGGGCGGCGGAATAATCGAGGAAGGAATCTGATTGCAGATCCGACGGCTGTTCAATGCTGTCTGTCTAAGAAATATTCTTTAAAATAAATTCTCTTCACTTTAATTAAAATTTCTAATTTTTAGTCTTGACAATAAAGAAAAGTTGAATAGAATAGATGCTGCAAGTAACTCGTGTGCTTGCTTTGCGTTGATCCGAAGTTCTGGGCTGGCATCCAGTTCTTCGTGGAGCTCTCGACGGGTTCGGCATTCAGCCACAAGCCAGCAACTAAAATGTCATTAAAATGCTTGCTTCCTGCAAGCATTTTTTTTTGGAGTTAAAATGGATGTTTTATATAAAGCTGCTTCTCTTTTTAAAGAACTGCTTGATACAGAGTATGTTTTTGTTCTTGGGAAAAAGAATGTCGAAGCAACAATTCATCTGATTTTTCAAGAGAGACATTTTCCTCATCTTGCAGGCTTGCAGCATCTTCCAGACCTTGTATTTTTGAAGCAGGATAACAGAATCATCTTTAATGAAATCATAAATCGAAGCATAAAAATAGAAGATATTCAAAAATCGCTGTTTTATAAAAGTATAGAACGGAGACTTGCTACACTGCCATCTTTGCAGGCTTTGTTGGACAGCAATAAGACAATTTTTAAATACAACAAGCAAAACAACAATTTTTCTCTGATAGATGCTGATTATCTGCTTGAAAACACTTCCGAAAAACAAACAATTTATATTTTTCTTGCTGAAAATCAGGATAGCAATTTTTTCTGCCGTTCATTTTTTCCGAAAGACAAAAAAGATTATTCGGTCGGGCAAACGAGATGGACTCTTCTTTTCAAGAAGAAAATCAATAAATCAACGAAGACTGAAGAAGTTTTGTTCCGTCATAAAAATTTTAAGGGATAAGTGGCTGTCCGATGCTGTTTGTCTAAAAATGCAGTCTGTCTGCTCATTTCCGCGACAATTTTGACTTAAATACGATATTGTATAAACTTCCAAACTTGTTCTTTCTTTTAGCAACTGATTTATGAGGAAACAATGAAAAAAATCTTTATTTTGGTGTTTGCTTTGCTTGTTCTTATATCCTGCGGTGAGCAGTGGTCGGAAGCCTCAAAAGAAGCTATGACTTGGGACGAAGCAGTAAAATATTGTGATAATCTCGGTGAAAAAGGCTATACCGACTGGCATTTGCCTACCATTGATGAACTTAGAGCCTTAATAGTGTACTGCGAAACGACAGAACCTATGGGAAATTGTCTGGTGTCCGAAAAAGCAGAAGTGTGCAGGATAAGAGAAACGGAAGAATTCGAATGTTTCACGGCACCTGATTGCTATGCTCCAAGCAACACAAAACATGAAGAACTCAATCATCTTACATGGGACGATTTGAACCCTGCTCCAGTTAAACTTGCGCAAGATGCAAATTCCAATCCGCTTGAATATTGCATAAACTGTCTTACTTTCAGTGCAGACAATACGCAGTGCAGAGAGTGTGCCGACTGCAAAGGTTGTCAGGACGGAAAAAATCACAGCACTTTCGGTGATACCGGATGGTTCTGGTCTTCTTCGGCACGTTCGGAAGATGCTATTGTCGCTTTCCGGGTTAATTTCGACACAGGAGAAGTCGGAAATTACAATAAAGATCATAACGCCAAAGTCCGTTGTATAAGAAAATAGTTCGTCTTTTTGCTGAAACTCTGAATAGAGGTGGTAAATGTGGAATTTTATTAAAAAAATTGTGACGAGATTTTTCGCTCTCATCGGTTTTTTGACTGTTCTCAATATAGCTCTGCTTGTCTGGCTTATCTCCAGCATAGATTTTATGGGAGCTAAAAAAGAGGTGCAGGAAAAAACGCTTCTTACGATCAGCACCGGAGCGATAAGCGGCGATGTCTTCCCCGAAACGAACTACATGATGCTGAGTTCGTTTTTGTCTAAGCAGATCTCTCTTATCGATACTCTGACGGCTGTGAGAAAGGCGGCTGAGGATCCGAAAATCGTCGGGATTTTTATTGACCAGAGCGAACTCAACCTCAGTTACGCTCAGGTCGAAGAATTGCGTAATGAATTGATTTTATTCAAAAATACCGGCAAAAAAGTCTGGGCATGGAGCGATTCTTACGGCGAGATGACAAGCGGCACGAAAAACTATTATTTAGCGAGTGCAGCGGACAAGATCTTTCTCCAGCCGGCGGGTTTCGTTACCTTCAACGGCATCAGCTCCACTTCGCCTTTCTTCAAAAATCTGCTTGAAAAGATAAAAGTCGAACCGATCGGCGCGGCGCGGAAAGAGTATAAGACCTACTGGAACATGTACAGCGAGGAAAAATTTACCGATGCCCACCGCGAAGCAAGTGAAAGTTTAATAAATTCAATATTTTCCAAAGTTGCGGCGGAAGTTTCCGAAAGCAGAAAAATTCCGATCGACAAAGTTTACGAGATCGCCGACAGAGTCACCCTGACTTCTCCTGAAGCGGTCAAATACCAGTTTGTCGATGCAGTGCGCTACAAAGACGAAGTAGTCGAAGAGATGAAAAATCAGACTGGTTTTGAGAATAAAATGTCACTTCTTGCCTACAAAAATATCGATAGAGACATTCTCGACATAAAGCCGGTTAGCGGGCCGAAGATCGCAGTAATAGAGATCCCGGGTTCGATCCACCGCGGCGTAAGCGACATGTCACCTTCGGGCAAGCCGGAATCAAGCGGATCGGCGACAGTCGTATCGCTTCTTAAAAAGGCGTGGAAAGATGAAAATGTCAAAGGAATAATTCTCCGCGTTAATTCACCGGGCGGCTCGGTGATTGCCTCCGAAACTATCTGGAATCAGGTCGAAACGATGAAGAAAATCAATGCAAAACCGATAATCGTCTCGATGGGAAGCGTCGCGGCCTCCGGCGGCTACTACGTTTCGATGAATGCCGACAGGATCTTTGCCGACCACAATACGATAACCGGCTCGATCGGAGTCGTTATCGGCAAATTCTACACGAAAGACCTCTTCGAATCGCTCGGAATCACCTTTGACAGCGTGACTATCGGCAAAAACAACGGATTTTTGTCCGCACTTGAAAAATTCACGCCGGAGCAGGAAGAATATTTGAGCAGAAATCTCGACGAAACATACAACACCTTCGTCCAGAGGGCGGCTGACGGCAGAAAAATGAATGTCATGGATCTCGAAAAATTCGCTCACGGCCGCGTCTGGTCGGGCGGGCTGGCACATTCTAACGGACTCGTTGATGAAATCGGCGGCTTCATGGCGGCTTATGGCTACATGAAGGAAAAAATTGATCTTCCCGACTGTCCGTTTGTCAAATATCCTGATACGAACAGCCTGATGAGTCTTTTCATGGAGGAGGAAGAGGAAGAACCGGGATTTGCGGAAGAGTCCGTTTTTGCGCGTATCAACCGCTTTGCGGCGACACTTTTCAAGGCGGCAACACTATTGAACCGCGAAATCAGAATGCACTCTGAAGAAGTTATGCAGAGCAGGGAAGAAGCAGTCCTGGAGTAAAAAATCGATCAAAAAACGAAAGATTTAAATTAGCGGCTTTAATTTTTCTATTAAATCAGGAATTTCTTCAAACACAATATCGCTTATAATGTTCCAGTTTGTACCGTCATAGTCATGCACAAGCCTGTGTCTGAGTCCGGCAATTATATTCCATTCTATACTGTCGTGCTGTTTTTTGAATTCGTTAGAGAGGTAATAGACATGTTCTCCGATGTTGTAAAGCGGTGTAGTTACAAGCCATTGCATCGAGTAGTCGTTTAAAAGATCCTCTTTTTTTATGTTTTTCTCTTTTACACAGTCGCATAGTCTGTTTGCGTATTCGTATATTTTCTGTAATCGTTGTTTGTCCGAATATTTCATGCCACGAGAATCCTGTCTTTCATAATATTTCTGTAAAAATCGCTGTCCTGATTTACTTCATGAATTTCAAAAACATCGATTTTTTTGTCGATAATTTCCCTTAAGTCTTCAGCAAAGGCAAAAACTCTGGTCAATTTGAATCCTTCTCCGCCGCATACGAGCAAGTCGATGTCGCTTTCTGAATCGGCTTCGTTTCTGGCATAAGAGCCGAAAAGATAAACTTCTTTGATTTTGTATCTGTCAGCCAAAGGTTTTACTATGGACATTATTTTACTAACACTCATTGTGTTTTCCGCCATGATAGCCTCTTTTGTTAAGTCATAAAACGCAAAAGCGTAAAATTATACAGAAAATTAAGGAAATAACAATATTTATGGGAGCAGGGGGAAATATTGTTAATGTTTAGCTGCGCGTAAGTTTTACCTTTTCTCATGAATTTGAGCAGATTTTTGTACGAAATCGGATTTAGATATACGCCCGTCTTTAGGTAAGACGGGCGCAACAGCTCGCTATCGGATCTTTAATGTGGAACTATTCGTCCTTTACAAGAACGAACATCGTCGAAATCTCTTTCTCGTCAATTACCGAAAGCATGTCAAAAACCTTCTTCTGATCCATATATCCGGCTTTTGAACATCTTATTTCGACCTGGACATCTCCTGCGTTGTTATAGGTCAACCCCTTGATATCAAAGGTTTCCGTTGACTCGTAAGGAGTCGGTGCGAGATACCTTTCATTCTGGTTTTTAACATTCGGAGTCGAAGATTTTACGCGCCAGTAGCAGTCTGCACCTGCGGGACGCGACTGGATCGACCAGTGGATCGTGAGATGTTCAAGTGCAGTATTGCCCTCACCTGTGACCTGCTTGTTAGCTTCATTTTTCGGTGATGATGCACGGTGAAGGAAGAATGCGACTCTGTCCCAGTCGATCTTTTCAAGAGCATTTGCATAAGCTTCGTTTACGACTCTGGAAGCTTCGGCAAAATTTTGCGGTGCGCCACTTGAATCGCTGAATCTTCCTTTCGCACTTGTTCTCGGATAAACGATTTTGCGGTCGTGATCATAAATTTCGACGTCAAGAGTTACGGTTCCTGTCCAGCCTTTGCCGCTCAGATAGTCAACGTGAAATTCCTTGATAAATACCTGAAGCATATAATCCGTGGATACATCGGCCTCAAGAGCAAAGCCCATTGTGCGGGCATATTGGCGAAGACTCTCTTCAACAAAATCCTTTACTTCCGGATCAACGCGATAATCAGCCGAATAACTCGCATCGTAAATCTGGATCATTCTCTTGTCTCCGCGGGCATCCTGTATGTTAAGACGGATACCGTAATCCAAATTGACATACTTGTTTGCCGGAGCATCTTTGACGAGTTCAAGACTGATCATTCTAGGTTGTTTAGCGTCTCTGCGTACCTTGGATCTGCCGCAGCTGACTGAGAAAATTAATGCAAGGATAATTAGTATCGTAGTGAATTTTCTCATTGTCTCCTCTCTTTTAGTGGTTTGAGTTGAGTTTTATCAATTTCGCGGAGATAACAACTTTGTAAGTGACGGTTCTCGAGAAGAAGCCTTTTCCAGTTTCATCTGCAGTGACATAAAGTGACGGAGCGACAATGCCGTCAGCATCAGTTGCTTTAACTTCATTTATAAGTCTGTATGCTGCCAGATTGCTTGCCATCGAGCTGCCGTCACACAAATCTATTTCCGGAAGATTAATACCTTCTATGGAACCTGCGCGTACTGTACCCTCTGATTTTTGGACGATATATATGGGAATACCCTCTTCGCTAAACTGACAGATGTTTTTGAATTCACCCGATTCAGCTTTAATTGCCAAATATCTGCCCACATTAACTGTAACGACAGCCTCAGCTTTGACTGTGTCGAGAATTTCATAATCCTTTCTTTCCAGTGAATGCTGCAAAGCCGGAAGTGAAACGGAGCTGACTGTTGAAAGTGCGTAAGGCGTGTAACTCCTTTGAGCACTGCTGCATGAAGCAAGGATCATGCTGCAAAAAATCACTGCCATAAAGAATACATTGTTTTTTTTCATTTTTTCCTCCATGAAAAAAGTTGTTTTTTATTCTGTCCGTTTGCCAAAAAGCAAAAATTGCTTCCTGTTTACTCGTTTTTTTTTTTTTCAATTTTTTATTTGATTTTTTTTGTCGAAAAAAATCAGTATTTTCGGCATGTTACAGGATAAGAAAAAAATATGTGAAAAATCTTTTTTTTTCGCAAATCTTTGAAGTTGTGTATAATGCATGGTTTTTTGTTGTGGACGTAACCTGGTACGTCTCATCGGCGTGATTTGCTTTTTGTGTTTGAAAATATGAGGTCAATATGAACAAAATCCTTCTTGAATCGGCGGTTGTTGATGTCCGCGGCGGTAAAACTACGCGCAAAGATATTCTTATCGGTAACGGAAAGTTTTTGAAAATCACGGACAAGGTTTCGGCGGAAGATTCTATCGGATGCGAAGTCGTTGACTGCACGGATTTTGCCGCGCTTCCCGCGTTTTACAACGGGCACACACACGCTGCGATGACGCTTCTGCGCGGTTATGCCGACGATATGGAGCTTTCGCGCTGGCTGAACGAATACATCTGGCCGTTCGAGGCGAAACTTACCGATGAAGATATCGAGATCGCGAGCAGGCTCGCTGTTCTGGAAATGATAAAATCGGGAACGGTCTTCTTCGCCGATATGTACTGGCACCGCGAATGGACGATGAAAGTCGTCGAAGAAATGGGGATCCGTGCAACGATCGGAGTTACGATTTCAGACATGCTGACGCCGCCGGATGAGCTTGAAGAAAATTTTGCCTTTCTTGCGGCTCATACTGGCGAATCGGAGCGTGTTCACCTTGCCGTTATGCCGCATTCGGTCTATACCGTGAGCGAAAAAATAATCAGGCGCTGCATTGAAATAGCCAAAGCTGAAAATTATATCCTTCATACTCATCTTTCGGAAACACGCTCAGAGGTCGATAATTGCATCAAACAGTACGGATGCACTCCTGTACAGTTGTTTAAACGTTTCGGCGGGCTTGATTCAAGGCTTGTAGCCGCGCACTGCGTCCATTTTACCGGAGAAGATATGAAAATTTTCGCAGATTCCGGGGCGACTGCCGTGCTGAACCCGTGTTCGAACCTGAAACTTTCAAGCGGGATCCCGAAGATTCAGAAGCTGCTTGATGCCGGAATAAAGCTGGCACTCGGAACGGACGGAGTTTCGTCAAACAACAATCTCGACATGCGCGAAGAGATGAAATTCGCGGCTCTGCTGGCAAAAGTCTGCGGTTCTGCCGAGACACTTCCGGCGCATGAGGCGCTTGAAATGGTGACTTCAAAAGTGGCGGAAACTTACGGGATCGACGCCGGAACTATCGCTGAAGGAAAACTTGCCGACTGTATTTTAGTCAGTCTGAATGACGAGCGCATGGTTCCTTGTCACGACCTTGTGAGCAACTGGGTCTACGCCGCAGATTCCGGATGTATCGATTCAGTCATCTGCAACGGAAAATTCGTTATGAAAAACCGTCATGTCGACGGTGAAGAGGAAATTCTGAAAGAGGCTGCAGCCTGCGCCGCGCGCCTGACACACTAATTTTTTTCCGGATAGATTTTCGACAAAGTTTTTATAAATTCCATGCAGAGAAGAAGTATCAGCGCGCTGTAGTAGACCCAGAGTATGCTTGTGATTATCCAGGCCGCCGAGCCGTAGATGAAAGAGAAGTTCGATATTTCGGTTATGTAAAAATTGTATAACAATTTCGCAGCGTTCCACAAAATGCTGAAAAGAAGTGCGCCGGAGAGGATCGCCTTTTTCGAAAGTTTTATCCCGTAGGTGAAATAGTTTATGAGTATCCAGAAAAAGAGAACAATGATCACGGTAGATACGGCGAAACTGTATGTCTGACTGCTTGAAATCACGCTGATAATGTCCTGCATTATAGGGATTTTGTTGGCGATGTTTCCTGCAAACGAAAGAAAAAGACTCAAAAAATACTGAACGAAAAAGAGGACGATCGCGAGTGTCAGCAGAAAGACCGCTCCCATGAGCCTTGAAAGGATGAAATTTATCGATTTTCCGCCGAAAATCCTGAAAAAAGAGTAGTGCAGAGTCGAAAAAAGGAGTGTTGCCGAAACCGCTAGAGAGACAAGACCGACAGTCGTTAGGCCTGCCTTGTAGTTTGCAATGTTTACTACGCTCGAAACATATTTTTCGCTCAAAAACGGGATCGCCATATTGAGCGAATCCATGATGTATGATATAAGCTGCTCTGATGTTAGATTGTGAATATCTTTAATATAATCAACTACATACCCGACAGATGCACCGAGCAGGATGAGGAAGGGGATGAAGCTCAGAAGGAAGTAGAAACTTATCGCCGCAGTGAAAGTGAAGCAGTCGTCATTGTAAAAACCGAATCCAGTCTCCCAAATGACTTTCAGGAATCTGTTATGCTCAACTTTGTCGAAAAATTTCTTTTTCAGGTTATCCAAAGTGCTCTCCTAAAAAACCGCGGGATTTTAAAGAAAAAATAATTATAAAACAATTTTTGTCGCGCGCCTTCGGGATCACTGGATCACGTAATTACGGAATAACGATAAGAATTGCGCGCAATATTACAGCTCGCTTCCTGTGATTATCGCAAGTTCGTCGAGTGCGGTTTTGTATTTGTAGAGGTTTGCGATTTCTTCGGTTTTTGATTTCTTGACCATGAGCTGTGCGTTGAGAAGTTCAGTCTCGGTGGTCATCTGCTTTTCGTATTTGGCTTCCTGGATCTTCTGCGTGACTTCGGCAGATTCGATCTGAGTCCTGTTCTGTTCTATCGCTTTTTCGAGAACTTTGATGTCAGCCATCAGCTTTTTGACCTGCAGCGTCATGTCCTTTTTGAGTTTTACGCTTTCAAGTTCGGTCGAAACCGACGACGCTTTTACAGCCTGGTATTCGTAGTACTGACGTGCTGTGTCGAAGCCGAATTCCCAGCGTGCGACCGCGCCGAAGAACATTACTCCTTCAGGGTTTATGATCGTCGAATCCCAGTTTTTCTTGAAGCCGAAAGTCAGAGCGACCTGCGGGATGAAATTCTGTATCGCCCTTTTGTTGAGGCGCTCCTGGATCTCGATGTTTTTGTTGACCATAAGCATTTCGGTGCGGTTGCTCTCCTGAGCTTTGATGATCTCGTCTTCGCTTTTTGTGATTTCGTGAAATTCAGGTTTGTCGTATTTGATCTCGAAACTCTCTTCGTCGCGGTTCATGAACATAGCAAGCGCCGCTTTGATGACCGACTGATTGCCGAGATATTTCTCTTTTTCGACTTCGAGAGCGGCTCTTTCGACCTTGATTTTGTAGAGCGCAGTTTCGTCGATAAGTCCCGCCTTATGGAATTTTTCGGCGTTTTTCTCGTAGCGGTCAAGCTGCTCGAACGATTCGTCCAGGAGTTTCAGAATGTCGGTCAGCATGTTGTAGGAGTTGTAGACTTTGACGATCTCGAGCTTGATCTTGTCTTTCGTGAGCTCCGATTTCAGTTTGGAGATCTCTGATTTCAGCTCAAGTGCCTTGTAGCCCTGATAGATCCCCCAGAGCGGCGTGAGCGGCTGGACGACAGTGAGGTCGAGTGTTCTCTGATGCGTCGGCACGCCGAGGTCGATCTCCATCGGAGGGAGCTCGGTCGGGAGCGTGATGCTGATGGGAAGTCCCGCCATCGATTCGTCGAGAGACTGCTGGAGCAGTCCGAGAACGGGCGAAAGATCGACGGAAAGTTTATCGGGTTCAGGAAAGTATTCGAGTTTGAGCAGTTTTGCTTCAAGCGAAATTGTCGGGAAAAAGCGCATGAACGTAGCTTTTTTCTCGTATTCGTTCTTGCCTGATTTGGAATCTTCGGCTTTTATCGCTTCGCTGTTTTCGACTGCGATCGAGATTATCTCGTCGATGCCGAGTTCTTCAGCACTAAGATTGCAAGTGAGCGTGAGCAGTAAGCAAAGTGTAGAAATTATTGATTTTTTCATCTTATTCCTCCTTTTTTTCATCGGAATAGACATAATCTTCGCATTCCCATGACGCCGCAAGGATGCGCTCGTTCTCGTTTACGATCTCCGTATTCATCCTGCGGACGGTCGAAAGCAGTTCTCTGCATTTTTCGGGTCCTACCTGCAGGAAAATGACGGCGTTCGTTCCAGGCCATACCGAAGTATTCATCCTCGGATTCCCGTGTTCAAAGGAACCTGCCGTATCTTCAACTATCTGGAAGGTCTTTATGCCGAGATTTCTGATCTCTTCGGTAGTCTGTTCGAGTTTGGAAATGTTGCAGCTTATGTAAACGAATTTCATTTTGCACCTCCTTCAGCTTCTGCTGCCGCTTTTGCAGCTTTAGCCTCTTTTATCATTTCTCTCGTGTGCATTATCGCGTAGATTGCCGGAATGAGAAGCAGTGTAACGAGCGTGGAAACTGTAAGTCCGCCGATGACCGTGATCCCGAGCGGTTTCCAGATTTCAGAACCTGCACCGTTGTTGAGTGCCATCGGGAACATACCGATGATAGTCGTGATTGCCGTCATCAGAACAGGACGGAGCCTCGATCTGCCGCCTTCCTTGATCGCTTCAACTATCGAATATCCTCTTGCGCGCAGAAGGTTCGTGTAGTCAACAAGAACGATACCGTTGTTGACGACGATACCTAGCAGCATGATGATACCGACGAATGTTACCGCGCTCAAAGTCGTTCCCGTGAGGATGAATGCCCAGATTACGCCGATGATCGAAAGAGGAACGGTGAACATGATGATGAACGGGTCTCTGAGCGATTCGAACTGGCTTGCCATGATCGCGTAAATCAGGAAAAGGCTGAGCAGGAAGAGGATCTTCATGTCGCCGAAAGTCGACTGCTGGTCAACGACCTGGCCGCCGAGCTCGATGTAAACGTCAGGATCGATTTCTTCGTTTTTGATTATCTCCATGACGTTTTTCGTTGCTTCACCGAGCGAAATGTCGTTGAGGGTGAGCTTCAGATAGACGATCCTCTGCTGCGTTTCGTGGAGGATCTGAGTAGGTCCGTCAGTCTCTTCGATGATGCCGACAGCGCTCAAGGGGATGAGCTCTCCGGTAGCAGAGGTGAGCATGATGTTTTTGAGGTCGCTGATTTTGCTGCGTTTTTCCTTGTCGTAGCGGATGACGATGTCGTATTCGTCGTTATCCTGCTTGTAGTCGCCCGAATCTGCTCCGTAAAGGCTTTCACGCACTGCAAGGGCGGCCATTCCGGCGTTGATGCCGAGTCGCGCGAGTTTTACTCTGTCGAATTTGACGGTGATCTCAGGTTTGCCGCGGTCGACTGTCGATTCAACATCCTGAAGATAAGGCTGTTCCTCGAGGATCTTCTGGAGTCTGTCGCCTGTTTCGGCAAGTTTTTTGAGGTCGTTGCCCTTGATCTTGAGCTCGATAGGCTTGCTTGAACCGAGCATCGCGCTCTGGAGAAGAGAGCCCGCCGTCATATTGAACGAAACGACTTCCGGGATCTCCTCGACTTCCTTTCTTATTTTTGAGGCAACGGTTTTGATGTGGTAGCTTCGTTTGTTGCGGTTGACTATTTTCACCATTATCGTCGCGATATTTTTGCCTTCCGAAAATCCGAACATCGAAAGAAGACCGTTGTCAGTCTGACCGGTGATCGTGTAGTAGCTTCTTACGTCTTTTTCATCGATGTTTCTCTTGACGATTTCTTCGATCTTTTTTGCAACTTCATCACTCTGTTCGGCACTGACGCTCGATTCAAGCTCGGCTGTCGCAATGATATCGCCCATATCGAATTCGGGGATGTAGTCAGTTCCCGTGTTGAGGCCGGCCTTTACCGTGAAGAAGAATACTGCAGCGACTGCTATAACGACCAACCATCTGAACTTTATGTTGAGTCCGAGCAGTGCTTTGTAGAGATTTTCGACGAAAACGAAGAGTTTTTCCGAAATGTTGAACAGAAATCCGTGTTTTTTCTCTTTTATCTTACGTTTCATAAGTACCGAACTCAGCATCGGAGCAAGCGAAAGCGAGACGAGAAGGGATGCCGCGATAGTAACTGATGCAACGAAAGCGAGCTGCTTGAAGAGAAGTCCGACGATACCACTGACGAAGGCTAGCGGAATGAAAACCGCGACAGTAGTTAAAGTTGAAGCCGAGATCGCCGAAGTCATTTCTCCAGCACCGAAAATAGCTGCCTCTGCCGGGCGTGCACCTTCCTCAATGTGCCGCGTGATGTTCTCGAATACGACGACCGTGTTATCGACGACCATGCCGAGAGTGATGGAGAGCGCCATGAGCGAGAAGATGTTGATCGTGTAGCCGCAGACATACATGAAAATGAGACCGATGATGAGCGAGAACGGGATCGTGAGCGTGATGATGAGGCTCCCGCGCCATTCACGCAGGAAGAACAAAATGACTAAAATGACGAAGATCATTGCGTAAGCTGCTGTTTCACCGAGGTTGGATATCGAAAGATTGATGACTTCCGAAGCGTCGTTGAGTTCTGTGATGACAACATCAGCGGGAACATTTTTGCGGATCTCTTCCATAGCCGCCTTGATGTTCTGCGCTACTTCGAGGGTGTTTGCGCCGCTCTGCTTCTGCGTCATGATGACAGCCATCGTCTTTCCTTCTGCACGCACTGAAAGATCCTGATCTTTGAGCCTGTCCCGGATCTCTGCAAGAGACGAAAGTTTGACCATGCTGCCGTCACGTGCAGGGATCTGTATCTCGCCGATCTCGTCAACTGATTCGAATTCAGCCGGGACGCGCACCGAAAGGTCCATTCCGCCCGTTTTTATGCTGCCGCCGGGGACTGAAATGTTCTGCGTTTCAAGAAGTTTTGCTATCATTGCGACAGAGATCCCGCTCGAACGGAGCTTTACCGGATCTACTACGATCTCGATCTCTCTTTTCGGAGCGGCCAGAGTGATAAGACCGCCGATCCCGTCGACCTGTTTCAGTCTTCCTTCGATCCTGTCGTCAATGATCTTTGCAAGTCCGGGCGCACTCTCTTTAGCCGAGACACCGTACATTATTACAGGAACCATCGAGCTGTCGACTTTAAGAATAAGCGGGTCGTAAGCATAGGATGGAAGTATCTTTTTGACAGGACCGATCCTGTCTCTGACATCGTTGGTAGCATCTCCGATGACAGTTCCGAAGTTGAATTCAAGCATGATGAAGCTGACGTTTTCTTTGGAAACCGACTTCAGCGATTTGATCTTGGGAACACCGGCAAGCTGCTTTTCAAGCAGTTTCGTGACCTGCTGCTCGACATCTTCGGAAGATGCGCCGGGAAGGACAGTGACTACCGTGAGCGAAGGATATTCGGCCTCAGGCAGGATATCGAGTTTAAGTGCGGAGAACGCGAGCAGACCGAAAATCAGGATGCCCGTAAATATCATCGATATCGTGACGGGCTTTTTAACAGCAATCTGTGAGAGTCTCATGTTTGCACCTACTTACTGCTGACCGTAACTGAAACGCCGTCTCTGAGTTTTGTTTTGCCGGCACTGACGACTTTTTCGCCGCTTTCAATTCCCTTGACTGCGTAGAAATCGCCCAAATCTTCAATGATCTCGATATTTTTAAGGATAGCTGTGCCGTTTTCTATGACGAAGAGGTGATACTGGTTCGTTCCCGCCTGGCGTATCAGCGAAAGACGCGGCACCATGACAGCCTTGACTTCTGGAAGGGAAATTTTGACTCTGCCGAACATGCCGGGTTTTATGAGCTTTTTCGCATTGCTGATCTCTATTTTTACGACCGCCGTCCTCGAAATGACGGAGACTAAGGTTTCAGTCGAATAGATTTTTCCTTTTATCTTTGTATCGGGGTAAGCGTCAGCGACGACTTCGATATCTTTTATCTTCTGTATTAGCGGAAGTTCCTTTTCATCGACCTGGATCTCAAGGAAAAGTTTGTTGAGATCCATGAATCTGATGATCCCGTTTGCATGCGAAAAACCGGGAGTAAGGCCGGGGTTGAGAAGCATGAACTCTTCGCCTTCTCTGAGCATGTGTTCAGCCACCATGCCGTCGAAAGGAGCGATGATCTCCATATTTTCTTTCGTCATTTTGACTTTCGCTTTCGATGCGTTGAGTTTCGCTTCGAGGTGGTCTAACTGCTGCTGCGGAAGGACGCCTGAATCAACGAGATCTTTAACTCTTTCGTAGTCTTTTTCGACTGCTTCGAGTTCGGCTTCGGCCGCTTCAGCCATCTCTCCCGAAAGTGTTACGATGACAGATCCTTTCGGAACGGTCGCCCCTTCGCGGTAGTGGATCTTTTTGATTTTTCCCGGCATTCTTGCCGAAAGGTTAGCCTCTCTGAAAGGCTTGAATGAGCCGCCGAATTCAAGAACGGGAGAATAGCTTTCCTGTTTAGCTTCGACAACTGCAACTACAGGTTTTTTTTCGACCGGGGCCGACTGCTCCTGAACTTCCTCCTTTTCAAGGCAGGCGGTGAGAAGAAAAACGGAAACTGAGAACAAAATCAATAACTTTTTCATAGCAACCTCATAAATCATCTATTGTTTAAAAGTCCATGATTAAAAACATTCACAAATGTCTTTTTTACACGCTCGTAGTCGTCCGCTTCAGGCGAAAGATCCTTCGTGAGGCAGAAAAGCTGCGAAACAAGGTTCAGCATTTTTACAAGGACTTCAAGATCGACATTTTTAACTTTTCCAGCTTCGACACCGCTCTGAAGTTTGTCGAGAATGATCTTCATTTTTTCCCTGTGCATCTCGTGGAAGAAATTGATCGAGTTCTGCGGCATCTGAAGAATGGCGTTCGCCACCAGCATGTAAGTCTCTTCATGTTCGCGGTAGTAGTCCATGTGGGCATCGAAAAGAACGGCGACGAAATCTCCGTAACCGACATTTTCGAGTTTTTTGCCGATTTCGTCATACATCTCATCCATACAGTATTTGACCGACTCGAAAAAGAGATCCTCTTTGTTCTGGAAATAGCGGTAGAGCGTTCCCTTGCCGACACCGGCATTCTTTGCGATCTTGTCGATATCGGAAATATGGAAACCGAAAGTCGCGAAACTTACAGCCGCAGCTTTTAAAATCTTGAGCTTGCGCTCCAACTGGTTTTTTGTCATCTTGAAAAACATTGCAAACCTCACTTCAGTACGAGCAAGTTCCGCAAAATGGAACCGAACAGTTCTGCTTTTTAGTACCGGCCGGTCATTTGTCAAGAGAAAAATAGAAAAATTTCTATGTTTTTGAATTTACAGAGGAATCTATTCGGCTTTGTTTCAGCCTTTCTTTTTCGTCAGCTTCTCATACATCTTGAAAAGCTCGGCAACTATCTCAGATTCACCCATTTTCGGATTGAAGCCGTAAGCCTGCATTACAGCTTTGTCGTTTTCTTTGTGGGCTTTGCGGAGTTCAGGCGGCATTGTGGTTTCATCGTACAAATCGGCGAGAGAAGAATCGGGATATTTTGCGCGTGCATCAAGAATTGCCTGAGCTGTCTGCTCAATTTTGGCTTTCTGTGCATCTGTCGGATCGCACCAGGGAAAGTTATTGTAAACCAAAGAAGCCGAATAGCGGTATCTGCTTTCAAGTCTGCCGCAGACAGACCGCATCCAAGCATTATGAACGCTGCTTGTCATAATTCCGAACTCGTAAAGCGTTGCGTTTGGAATAATCAGGACAAGATTGCTTGCTATTGTTTCAGCAGATAAAAATCCAATAGGAATATATGATCGTTTTTCAGATGACACACTTGGAATCAAAAGGTAGCTGCCGCTTTCAGGCTGGCGATTTTCGGTGAAAAGATATGGATAAGCAGCCCAATTACGTGTTGCTTCTTTTTTACTGGATGAACGCATTGTTTTTACGGCTTCAACGCGCTTCATAACAAGTGGCATTTTTCTCAATTCTGCAGGAGTTGCGTTCGTCAGCCATAAACAATAACGCTTTATGCCATTGATAAACTCTTCCGCACCCAAAAATTCATGAATAAACTTTTGGGCATGGGGTTCTTTCTTTATAAAATCATCATATTCTTCAGCCGATATAATGAGATTTCCTCCGTCGGTAGGTTGGTTTCCTTTATTCATTAAAGGTACGTTACAAATCGGTTTAGATCTGCTTTCCACAAAAATATCCGGCAGATCCAGAAGATATCCGTTTATATTTTTTGCCTCTATTTTCTCATGCTCATTCTCAAAAATAATTTTCGGTTTTGTCTTTTCCGCAATACTGAATCCGATAACAACACAATGGACTGCAGCCATATTTTTCTTATCAGGTGTTTCGTTAGCCCATTTGAATGTGCGCCATGCAAAATCAAAATGAAGCCCGTCGGCAAAAAGCGGCTTCCACAGATTTGCGACAGATGTTCCCTGAGTAACGGAATTTGTCGAAACAAATGCACATCTGGTATCTGAACCTTTGATTGTTTCCAATGCCTTTTTATACCAGCAGCAGACATAATCAAGATCCCCTGCTCCGTGCCAATTCTTGCCGAAAGTAGAAATTACATCTTCTTTCTGCCGTTTATCCATAAAGCGTGCACCGACAAACGGCGGATTTCCGATAATGTAGTCATAAACAACAGACTTTTTATCATCTTTTTCAGGAAATTTCCTTTCGGTGATTTCAGGAGTCACAACATTTAATTCCGTATAATGAGCATTGTATGGAACTTCAGGTTCACATACCATATTTACTCCCGATTTTTCGTTGATTTTGTAGACATTCAGCCTGTCGGCAAAGACAAAATCATTTTTAGTTTCGGTTTCAAGTGTTGTCCAGTCCATTCTTAAAGCGTTTCCTTCAACAATCGTCGCGCTTGTCGAAAGCGGAAGAAAATCAAGATTCTGTTCGACGATTTCTTCGGTTTCCTTCATCATCTGGCTTTCTGCGATCCAAAGAGCGGTTTTTGCTACAGTCACGGCAAAATCGTTGATTTCTATGCCGTAAAACTGCGAAATTCTGACTTTTATTGGTGAAAAATCCTTACTAGACAAAAGCATCTGTGAACCGTGAATAACTTTCAGGCTCTCATTTTCCAAACGACGCAGAGAAATATAGGTTTCAGTTAAGAAATTGCCGCTTCCGCAGGCGGGATCGAGGAATCTCAAACCGGCAAGTTTGTTGCGGAAATCTTCTAATTTGGTTTTTAAAGACACACCGCGGCACGTTTTTACAATTTTTGCAAATTCAGCTTTCAGATCATCCATAAACAGCGGATCAATCACTTTGTGGATATTTTTAATCGAAGTGTAGTGCATGCCGCCTTTGCGCCGTGTTTCGGGATTGAGTGTCGATTCAAAAACCGCTCCGAAAATAGTCGGTGAAATCTCCGACCAGTCGAAAGGAGCACAGTAATTCACTATAACATCAACTATTTCTTTGGTAAAATTAGGAATTTCTATGTTGTCATCGGCAACAAGCCCGCCGTTTACATAAGGAAAAGAATTCAGCGTTGAGTCGTATTTGTCACGGTTTTCCAATTTCGTATCCAGCGCCTTGAACAGCTTTATGATTCCGTCTCTCAGATTAGGCAGGTTAAAAGATTTTATGTAGTCTTCAAAAGCCGTTCGCGTCTCGAAAAGTCCTGCATCTTCGGCATAAAGACAGAAAACTATTCTGACACACAGAATGTTTAGACTGCGCAGACTGTTCTCATCAGGTTCGATGTATTCTTTGTAAAGAGCGTCATAAAGTTTGCCGACAAGCTCGCCCGCTTTTAAGGAAATCTGTTCTTCCGGCGAAACAGAAGTCTTTTGGGAATCAATCATGAACTGCAGGCATTCGAATTTATCAGGCAGATCCTCAAGCAGAACCTGAACCGGCTCGTCATGCGGCTTTTCCATGTCATAAATCAGAAACTCACGGAAGTTGCAGACAATAATCCAGTCTGGACGCAGCGAATTTGGCATTTCATCTGCATAGCGCTTAGCCTGACGGTAAGGCGTGAGCATTGCGCCGTCAGACTGTTTAGCCTCTTTTCTCAGATCAACATCAACGCTTTTCTGCTCGATCAAAACCTTGGTTTCAGGAATATACGCATCGATAAAACTCGTGTGTTTAAGCTGGACTTTCTTTTCAAATTCGATGCGCTCTGCAGGATTTTCCATTCCGAGAACTTTTTCTAAAAGTCCGATCCAGAAACGCGCCGTTTCCTGCCTTTCATCACCTTTGTTTTTCCAGAAATCCGCGAATTCCTTAGCTGCTTTCTTCTGATTCATGCCGCTTTTTGTCATTTTTACTCCGCTAATCACAATTAAAGCGCTAAATTATATCAGATAGAAAAACTGAAAACAAGTTTTAGATGAAATTTTATTTATAAAACTTTTTTCCTGTGCGTTAAACCTTAGTTTTTTGCCGAATTTCATAATTTTTGCCGTAAAAAAGAAAATCGCTATAATTCAGCGTTTTTTTTGTGTTTATAACTGTTTTTCGGAGGAAAAAATGAAAAAAATTATCAGTTCGCCGAACGCTCCGGCAGCAATCGGTCCTTACAGTCAGGCAGTTGAGACAAACGGCATGGTCTATGTTTCGGGGCAGCTTCCGGTCGATGTCAAAACCGGTAAATTCGTCGAAGGCGGCATAAAGGAACAGACCGAGCAGTCGCTTAAAAATATCGGTGAAATCCTTAAAGCTGCGGGCTGCGGCTATGAAAATGTCGTAAAAACCACGGTATTCTTAAGTGATATGAACAATTTCAAGGATATGAACGAAGTTTATGCGAAATTTTTCACGTCCGAGTGCCCGGCAAGAGCCGCTTTTCAGGTTGTGAAACTTCCGCTCGGCGCAATGGTCGAGATCGAGTGCATTGCCGTCAAATAGCGTGATGCGCATGAGAAAACTATTTTTATCCTTTTTTGCCTTTTTTCTTCTGATTTCCTGTTCGACTCTGCCGCAGAAAACGGTGGACGAGAAGGGAAGTTACGCATGGGAGCCTGAGAAATTCGAGCTCAATCAGCAGAATCAGGCGTTTTCAGCTGAAGGCGCAGTCACGATGTGGATAGACGTCGAGCAGTTCAAAGGCAAATTCACCGGCGACTACCAGATCCTCTCGTCCGCTCCCGAAAAGTGGCGGATGATAATCACCGGACCTTTCAATATTTCGGTCGCAACTGTGATAATAAACGGCGAAACTGCGAATATTTTTCACGAAGGGATCTGGGACAGAGGTCCGTGGAACGAAATTTCGAAGCAGCTTTTCAACGCCTCTGTCGACGGCGACCTTTTTTCAGTGATGCTGGGCGGCAGATTCCGCTTCGAAGGTGAGTGTGCCGAACTCGGAAACGGTGAAAAACTGTGCCGCAAAAACGGGATCTACTATAAAATCGCAGAAGAAAAGGTGGTAGAAATCGCAAGCGGAGACCTTTACATCGTTTCCGAAAAGAAAATCAGAATTCCTGCCGGAAAAGGGCGCCGCGGAAAGAGTAAAAAACAAAGCCGGAGCGCTGTAGAAAAGCTTCAGCGCTGGATCGGAGTTAACCGCGGAAAACCCGCTTTTATCTTTGAAAACAAATACTTGGATGCTTCGGCAGAACTTCCTGAATCTCTTTTTGAAATGCCGCAGCCGGATGAGCCGGACATTTTCGACGAACTCTAAATTTATATCTTCTAATCATTGACTTATAACTTCGAAAATATATTATACCGCGTTTTGGTTTGGTCGAGGTTCTATGGCATCGAATCTTTTCGGTAAAATAGTTGGTTTTTTAAAAAAGGATGTCGGAGATATTTTTTCGGCGGAAACGCTGAAAGAACTGGGAAAACTCGCGAATACCGACGTCTCTGACATTATGAGTGACGCCAGGGCTTCCAAACTTCTTTCAGAGATAGAAAAAAATCCCGATAAAGTTGAAAATTATATCCAGCTTGCCGAGCTTTACCGCTATAAAAACAAGACCGACAAGGCTGTTGATGTCTACCTCGGTATGGCTCAGCGCGAGCTTGACGCAAAACACCTCGATCTTGCGGCAAGTTATGTCAAAATGGGGCTTAATGCCGCGCCTGACAACGGTATTCTGAACAAATTCAGTGCCGATATCGATATCAGAAAAGGCAAATTTTCGGATGCAGCCGACAAATACCGCGCCGCAGTCACTTATTATATAAAAAAGAACGACAGAATGACTGCTATCTATCTTCTTCACACGATAAAGGAGATGAACAAGGCGACGGTGCGTGACCTTCTCAACCTTTCGAGCATTCTGATACGCGAAAACATGACCGATGAGGCCGAAAAAATACTGATGTCGATCAGAGAAAGCCACAAAAAGGGGGAAATCAGTAACGTCAGAGACCTTGAAGCGTGCCTGCTGATGCTCTATTCGATAAAAAAGGACGATGATGTCATTCTGGCCGAACTTATAGAGGCAAGGATCGAGATGGGGCAGTATGAAAGCGTCATGGTCCTGCTTAAGAAACTTATTGCGAAAGATCCCCAAAACGTCAATTTCCTCAAGCGTCAGGCTTTTGTCTACAAACAGATGGGCGATATAAACAACTGCGTGAAAATATTCAAGATGATCGCCAACATATACGCCAAGGAAAACAATCTTATTTACAGAAACATCTACTATCATAAAGTTCTGAAATATGCCCCGGACGATGTCGAGGCTCTCACTGTTCTGAAAATGGATGACCAGATCCGCGAAAAACTCGACAGCAGGATCGAAAATACAGATTCCAGGATCAAAATTTTTGATCATCTGTAAAAAACACTTTTTTTAAATTTTTTTCACTTTAGAGTCAGAAAAATCGGCACTTAGTGGAACTAAATAAGTGTTATTAACTTTCTTTGTCGAGGTCTTTCTATGAAAAAGTCAGTGATTTCAATGTTTTTTGTTGTTTTGCTCCTTTTTGTGGCCGCATGCGGCGGCGATGCCGCTAAAGGTAATGCTACTGACATCGGTGAAAACGGTGATTATGAAACTGCAGATACCGGTGATTCCGGTTATTATGACAACTCTGATGCCGAATACGATCCGGGTTATGACGGCGGATACGACAACAGTGATACCGGTGCTCCTTACGAGCCCGGAGATCCTTCCGACACCGGTTATGAAGACTGGGAAAACACAGACGGTGAGGCGTATGAAGGCGACACAGATACGGAAGAACCTGGCGAAGAACCTCAGCCCGGTGATCTCATCGAAAACGACTGGGTCGAGACTGCAACTGAAAACACTTCGACTTTTTCGATAGATGTCGATACGGCAAGCTACACGCAGATCAGAAACTACCTCATGAATTACAACTATATGCCGCCTAAAAACATCGTCAGGATCGAGGAAATGGTCAACTATTTCGACTACGACTATCCGAAGCCGGAAGAGGGAAGACCTTTCTCGGTAACGATGGAAATGGCCGATTCTCCGTGGAGAAGCGACACTAAACTCGTTATGTTCGGTCTTCAGGGAAAGAATCTCGATGCGGATGAAAGACCTTCAAATAATCTGGTATTCCTTGTCGATGTTTCGGGTTCGATGTCTTCCAGCAACAAACTTCCGCTTCTTAAAAAGGCGTTCAAAAAACTTGTCGAGAAGCTCGATGAAAACGACAAAATTTCGATCGTGACCTACGCAAGCGGTGTTAGTGTCGTTCTTGATTCGGTAAGCGGCGACAAAAAAGACGAAATAAATGCTGCAATGGATTCTCTTGTTGCATCGGGTGCGACTTCCGGTGGCGACGGTCTGCAGAAGGCTTATGCAATCGCCGAAAAGAACTACAGTTCCGATGCCAACAACAGGATAATCCTTGCCACCGACGGTGATTTCAATGTCGGAATGACCAGTACGGCTGAACTTGTTTCATACATTGAGACCGAGAGGAACAAAGGTATTTTCCTCACGATCCTCGGGTTCGGAATCGGCAACTACCAGGACGACAAAATGGAACAGCTTTCCAACGCCGGAAACGGAAACTATTTCTATGTCGACAGCGAAAAAGAGGCTGAGAAAATCTTTACGTTCGACCTCATGGGAACGATGTTCACTATCGCAAAAGACGTAAAACTTCAGGTCGTTTTCAACCCTGCAAAGATCGCGAAATACCGCCTTGTCGGTTACGAAAACCGCGTTATGAACAATCAGGATTTCAACGACGACACAAAAGATGCAGGCGAGATCGGCGCAGGTCACAGAGTTACAGCGTTCTATGAAGTATTTTTAACTGAAAAACCTGCCGAAACTCCCGAAACTGAGACAGAACCGGAAGAAGGCGGAGAACCTGCAGAAGGAGAACCGGCAGCAGAGCCTGAAACTGAATTCGGTGAAGACGATTTCCTTGTTCTCAAAATGCGCTACAAAGAACCTGATGAAGATATCAGCAAATATATGGATACCGTAATGACTTCTGCAAATATTCTTGCTGAAATGAGTCAGAATATGGGATTTGCATCGGCAGTAGCTGAATTCGGAATGCTTCTCAGAGATTCGAAATTCAAGGCTGATTCGAGCTACGACTCAGTTTTGAACCGGGCACAGGCTAATATCGGCGAAGATAAATTCGGATACCGCGGCGAATTTCTTGAAATGGTCGAAAGAGCGAAATCTCTTGATAAGTAATCAAACTATTTACAAGCAATTTTATATCACGACACGCCATCAGGTAAGGCTTTTTATGTAACTCCGACGGCTGTCCGATACTGTTTGCCTAAGAAAATTTTTCTCATAAAACAAATTTCTTTTACTTTAATTAAAATTCTCAATTTTTAGTCTTGACAATAAAGAAAAGTTAAATAGAATAAATGCCGCAGTTTTTGTACCTGCTTTCAGTTTGGATTGAAAGATGATTGAAATCGAAAAGTTAAGACTTTATTATCAAAACGACAAGGTTTTCGTTACAGAACACGCGGCAGAACGCTTCAGGCAAAGGGGAATAAAAGCAAAAGATGTCAGAGCGGCTGTGTTCAGCGGTGAAGTAATTGAGCAGTACCCTGACGACTTTCCATTTCCTAGTTGTTTGATTGCCGGATATGACGAAAAAGGGGAAAATCCTTCATGTCTGCATGAGTGACGAAGGAAATTCGAGCAGACTTATAACAGCTTATTACCCTGACGCTGTTCAGTGGAATGATGATTTTAAGACAAGAAAGGAGAATAAAAAATGAGATGTCTGGTATGTAAGTCAGAGCGGATGGAAGAAAGTACGAACACGTATTTTGCTCAGCTTGAAAACTGTTATGTTATCATTGAAAATGTGCCGTGTCTTAAATGCCTGCAATGCGGCGAAGTTGTCTATCCGATGTCGGTCATGGAAACGATCGACGAAATCCTCGGAAAAGTAGAAAACGTCACAAGTAAAATCTTTATCATGGATTATTCCCAGGCTGCCTGAGTTACATCTGTTCCACCACCTATAAATTCTATCATTGTTCCCAGCAACAGCAGCTAGAATTTGAGTTTTTGCCCCAAAATTTATTTCGGAATATTTATCTCCGTTATGTTGATTTTGACCATATCCATCACCATCATTGCCGAGCACCTTCATTCCCCGACCTATCGAGAACAGATCCAGTTCAATCGGTTTCAACGGTATGATATTTCCGAATTTTTTCTTTATTAAGGGATCCCAATCAAAAATGGTTTTCTTTACTGAAAAACCTATTGCAAAGGGGTCAACACCGATTTTAAAAGATATTCAGGAATAGTCAAACCCGATCCCGGCTTCAAGATATGCGCCGACTACAAGATATGCGCCGACTACAAGATAAGGCCCTGCCGATGCTCCCAATGTCAAGCCGCGGAACCATGCTGCATTGTAATCAACGCCGTATCTGAGACCGGCGCGGAAAACCATCCCGAATGAAAGGTATGCCGGAACGGGGCCGATCTGGAAATTAACCGTTCCCCCTTTTTCGATGTTTGCAAACTTTTGCTCAATTTAGAAAGAGCATTCTTTCTTATCTATCTTGACTAGTATTTTTTGCAACATTTTTTTCAATAAATATCTGCGTAAATCACAAAATGTCGGTTTGATCTACTTGTGTTATGTCTTTTATTTGCACGTCATAATATCAAGAATTACTTCATCGGTTTTTTCCATTCCTTCCGAAGCGATAGTGGCCAAATTTTTGATCGTTTTTTCGATGTCGCGCTCGATTATTCCGTCGGTTTCGGAGATCTCGATGTTTTCGATCGCTAAAAGTGCGCTTTGAAGTGCCGCATT
>CAJOMF010000029.1 GCA_905235605.1 uncultured bacterium | reverse complement strand
GAACGACTGTTTCTTGACTATCTCTTTTGTTTTGCTTATAAGCCATCTTAGGATTCTCCTTAAGCTTGTTTTGTCAAAAAGATTTTAAGGATGAATCCTATCTTTTTCTATTTTTTTCTCAAAAATCTTTACACTTTTCGACTATCCCACAGAATTTAGGACTGAACCATAATAATAAAGAACGTTACAAAGTTATTGAAGAAAAAATACAGCAATTCTTAAATCAATTGGAGCTAGGACACATTATAAATTCGACTCAATTAATGACAATCTGGCAAAACGATATCTTTCATAACGGGTCTAAAATAGCCACATCAATAAGAGTTAATAAAAAAGATATTGTTTGGCCTGTGATAGCTCTTACTTTGGGGAAAGATTTACCAACAGATTATATCAATGATTATGATGAGGGATTGATAGCAGAGATAAACCAACGATATTCTGAATTAATAAGCAATTGTACCGAAAAATATGACATTGTGACGCAAGTTCTTTTTGATTATAATTTAGAAAACCAATCTTTACCGTGGAAAGAAAGAGTTAGTTGTTTTGTCGAAAACAAATGGGAAGATTATGTTGAAATACTCTCTCTAAATTCATTGCCAACTGATATTCAAGAAGGTGTTGCAAAAATAGTGTTGGCAAAAATAATTCACCAACGATATCGAATAGAAAAAATCAGAAAGGAGGTTTCCCTATGATAATAAAAACCATTCTCATTGAACAAGGACTGTTGTATACAGAAAGAACCTTTAAATCAGGGTTTAATTTGGTTTTTAGTAAAAAAAATAGCACCGGTAAAACTACTCTTTTGAGATGTGTTTTATATGGTTTGGGGTATAATATTCCAGGGACTAAAAATTTTCGTATGGAAACCACTTCAATTGAACTAGTTTTAGAAAAAGATGATAATTCAGAGTTGGTACTAAAACGAAAAAAACCAGATTATATAGAATTATTAAAAGGAGAAGAGCAGTATTCGTATGCATTGCCTACTCAATTGTCTGAACTGCACGAGAAATTATTTGGAACAAGGAATGTAGATATTCTGAATAATTTACTTGGGGCATTTTATGCCGATCAGGAAAAAGGCTGGACGCTTTTAAATCGAGGCAAAGTAATAGCTGGTATAAGATTCAATATTAATGAACTTATAAGGGGCTTGTCAGATAGAAACTGTGATAATCTTATTTTGAAAAAGCGCAAGGTTGAAGAAAGCTTAAAAAAGCATCGCCATATCTTAAATATTGCAGAATATCGTGACAAAATTGTTGTTGATCAGAATTCTCTTACTGGACTTAATTATGATAGTGAACGATTGTTAAAAATTGATCAACTAAAGGTTGAACGAGATACACTGAAAAAAGAAATTAAACGCTTGAATAATCTCATGAAAAGCAATCGAAAGACAATAGAATTGATTGAAGGCATGAAGCTTGTTATCCAGTTAAACACAGGTGAAAATGTGTGTGTAACCTCTGATATGATTGTCGGTGCTAATGATTGTATTGAACTGCTCAAAGCCAAGAAAAAAACATTGATACCGCAGATGAATGAAGTTTTAAAAGAATTGGAAAAATTGCAACTCGCAGTTAAAAATGAAGAACAACAGCAATCTTTTTTTGAAACAGAATCCTTGGCGGACAGTTTTGATAAAAAAATGTCAACAATCGATATTTTCCCAGAAGATGTTAAAAGTATTATTGGTAAATTAGAAGGTGAAAAAAGATTGTTAACAAAACAAATTTCTGATTTTACCAATAATAACAATTCTGTTACTCAAACTATGATAAAAACTGTTCAAAAGTATATGGCAGAATTGGAAGTGCCAGATGCAGAAAAAATATCATGGAGATATCTCTTTACCAGCAATCTGAAAGAACTATCTGGAGCAATCTTACACAACACAGTTTTTTCTTTTCGTTTGGCTTATATTTTAGAAATTGAAAAAGCTCTAGGCATTAAATTGCCGATAATTCTGGATTCTCCGAAAGGAAAAGAGATAGATGGGTTAAATATTGATAAAATGATGCAAATTCTTAAAAGAGATTTTCCTGACAACCAGATTATTGTTGCGTCTATATACCATTATGTTGAAAAAGAGAATATAGTTTTGATGCAAGAACATTTGTTAGATAAATTCAGGCAATCTGTTTGAGCTCATAGTGAGGCAGACCAATGACCGACTTTATTAAACAAATTCGCTACGCAGCGTGTAGCGAATTAAGCTGGTCACATATCCGTGAAACAGCGGCAGTTATTGCTTCTTTTGGCAGAAGCACCAAGAAACTACCAAGACAAATGCGAAAAAACTAGGGTAGAAAATCAAAAAACTAGGGTGAAAAACTGTGGAGAAAACTAAAACAATTACCCAGAAAACTACCCAAACTACCCAAAAAACTACCCAAAAAAGTTCGCAGAAAAGTTCACAGAAAAGTACAGTGAAAAGTACAGTGAAAAGTATAGTGAAAAGTACGGTAAAAAGTACGGTAAAAAGTTCGGAGAAAAGTTCGGAGAAAAGTTCGGAGAAAATAATAGAACTCATTAAAATTGTAGAACCCCTCTCAGTCACTTCGTGACAGCTCCCCCAAAGTGGGAGCCAAGTTTTCTTGCCTCTCACTCAGGGAGAGGTGGCTGCAAAGCAGACGGAGAGGGCGACTTGCCTCTCACTCAGGGAGAGGTGCCGCAAAGCGGCGGAGAGGGCTAACACATGATTCCTAAAAACAATAAAATGCTTGAAAGAGCGAAGGAACTGAGACGCGAAATGACTCCGCAGGAACGAAAATTGTGGTATATGTTTTTGAGAAATTATCCTGTAAAGTTCTATAAGCAGCGGATAATTGAATCTTTTATCGCCGATTTTTATTGCTGTGCTGCAAAACTGGTAATTGAGATTGACGGTTCTCAGCATTATGATGAGCAGGGATTGGCTTATGATGCGGAAAGGACGGCGATTATTGAAGGATACGGACTTGAAGTGCTTCGTTTCTCAAATATTGAAGTCGATACACAATTTGCAGTTGTATGCGAACACATTGACAATGTTGTCAAAAGGAGAATGAGCGATGAACAATGATAAAGAGAATCCCTCAGAGAACCCCTCTCAGTCTGCTGCGCAGCCAAGCCTTGCCTCCCACTCAGGGGGAGGTGTCACCGCAGCAAGCGGTGACGGAGAGGGCCAGACCCGCAAAAAATACATCGACACGATGCTGCGTGATGACGGCTGGATAGAGGGAAAAAACTGGCTCAACGAATACGAACTCCCTGGTATGCCGAACAAGTCGGAAGTGGGTTTTGCCGACTATGCGCTGTTTGGTGACGACGGCCGCATCCTTGCCGTAATCGAGGCGAAACGCACCTGCGTTGATGTTTCAAAAGGGAGACAGCAGGCAAAACTTTACGCCGATCTGATTGAGAAGAAGCAGGGATTCCGCCCGGTTGTTTTTCTTTCAAACGGTTTCGAGACACGGATCGTTGACAACCAGTATCCTGAGCGGAAGGTCGCAAGGATCTATTCGAAACGTGATCTTGAAAAGTGGTTCAATCTCCAGCGGATGCGCAGCAGCCTGAAAAACATTATGGCGGATAGAAATATTGCCGGACGTTACTATCAGGAAGCTGCAATAAAAGCGGTATGCGACAGTTTCGGAGAGAAAAACCGCAGAAAGGCTCTCCTTGTCATGGCGACAGGTTCCGGCAAAACAAGAACCGTCATCGCACTCGTAAAAGTGCTGATGGACAAGGGCTGGATCAAAAACGTCCTCTTCCTCGCAGACAGAAATTCCCTCGTGACCCAGGCGAAACGCAGCTTTGTGAACCTTCTGCCCGATCTTTCTGTCACAAATCTCTGCGAAGAAAAATGCAACATCGAAGCTCACTGCGTCTTTTCGACTTACCAGACAATGATAAACTGCATCGATTCAGTGCGTGACAAAGAAGGAAGAGTCTTTTCCTGCGGACACTTCGACCTTCTGATCTGCGACGAAGCGCACCGCTCGATCTACAACAAATATCAGGAAATTTTCAACTACTTCGATTCTCCGCTCGTAGGTCTCACCGCGACACCTAAAGACGAAATCGACAAAAACACCTACGAGGTTTTCGAGCTTGAAAACGGCGTTCCGACTTACGGTTACGAGCTGGCGCAGGCAGTAAAAGACGGCTATCTGGTCGATTTTCTTTCAGTCGAAACGACACTCAAATTCATCCAGCGCGGAATAGTTTACGACGAACTGAGCGATGAAGAAAAAGAGGAATACGAAAAGACTTTTGCCGATGAAAGCGGCGAAATCCCCGAAAGCATCACACCGTCAGCACTGAACGACTGGATCTTCAACGAAGACACCATCCGAAAAGTTCTGCGCATCCTGATGAACGACGGACTTAAAATCGACTACAACAGCAAAATCGGCAAAACGATCATCTTTGCAAAAAACCACAGACACGCAGAAAAAATCCTCGAAGTTTTCGGAAAGGAATTTCCCCACCTGAACAACTACGCCAAAGTGATCGACAACACCATAAACTATGCCCAGAGCGCGATCGACGAGTTCTCTGACGCAAAAAAACTGCCGCAGGTAGCCATTTCAGTCGATATGCTCGATACCGGAATCGATGTCCCCGAAGTGCTGAATCTGGTTTTCTTCAAAGTCGTTCTCAGCAAAGCAAAATTCTGGCAGATGATAGGACGCGGAACACGCCTATGCCAGGGACTTATCGACGGATTTGACAAGACAAAGTTCTACATCTTCGATTTCTGCGGGAACTTCGAGTTTTTCCGCATGAACAAAGGGCGGGCAAGTGCTGACACTGTGGCTCTGCAAGGGGCTCTTTTCCTTCTCAAAGCGCAGATCGCCTTCAAACTTCAGGAGATCATCTGGCAGACACCTGAACTCATCGCTTTCCGCAAAAAACTGGTTGAGGAAATGGTTAAAAAAGTGCGCGAACTCGACCGCGGCAATTTCGCCGTAAGACAGCATCTGAAATATGTCGAACTCTATTCAAACCCTGAAAACTACAACGCTTTGACTTACGAAGAGACACTCAACATGAAGCGCGAACTCGTGCCGCTTATCCAGCCCGACATCGATGATGTCAAAGCACTGCGTTTCGATGCCCTTCTTTACGGAATAGAGCTTGCATTATTAGCAGGAAACAAATACGGCGCGGCACGGAACGACCTCATGAAAAAGGTGAATGCCGTGGCAAATATCGCCAATATTCCCGCAATTATGATGCAGTCAGAACTTATAAACAAAATCCTCCACACATATTACCTTGATACCGCAGGAATCATGGAATTTGAGGAGATCCGCATAAATCTGCGCAATCTGATGACGTATGTCAACTATTCGCACAGTCTATACGACACGAATTTCAGCGACGAAGTGCTTTCGACAAAATGGAGCGTCGCAGAAGCCGAAACTACCTATCTCACAACTTACCGCGAACGGGCGGAATACTTTGTCCGCAAGCACCAGAACGAAGGTGTCATCGCCAAACTCAAAAGCAATCTTCCTCTCACAGGCAAAGATATGACCGATCTCGAGGCGATACTCTGGAGCGAAGCCGGAACCAGGGAAGATTACGAAGCTTTGTATAAAGCGAAACCGCTCGGCGAATTCGTGCGTGAAATCGTAGGACTCGACATGAACGCGGCAAAAGAGGCTTTCGCTGAGTTTCTGAACAACACCAGCCTTGACAGCCGCCAGATCTATTTCGTCAACCAGATCGTGGAATACATCGTTCACAACGGCATGATGAAAGACCTTTCAGTCCTTCAGGAAGCACCGTTTACCGACCGCGGCAGCATCGTGGAAGTCTTCAGCGACACTTCCCTATGGCTCGGCATCCGCAAAGTGATAGATAAAGTCAATGCCAACGCTTCGGCTGCGTAACCCTCTCAGCCTATCTTTATCTTTCTTACAGTTTTGAATCTTTTTGAAAATTCCGAGACTATCTTTCCGGCTCCCTCTTCGCTTTTTGTCATGGCGATGAGAGTAGAACCGCTTCCCGACATGAAGACTTTGTGAGCGCCCATAGCTTCAAGTTCCATTTTGACGCGGGCGATTTCGGGAAATTCTGCGAAAACTATCTCTTCGAAATCGTTGAAAATGTCTTCATTTTTCCATGAAAAGTGTTCCGGAACGCGGTTTGAAGTATCGCAATTCGGGAATTTTTTATCAAAAAGCGAGTAGGCAAGCCCTGTGTTGACGTGGATTTCAGGGTTTACGAGAACGAAAAAGTCGTCGCTTGGCGGAAGTTCTATCGGTTCCATTTTTTCGCCCAGACCTTTGACGAGCGCAGGTCTTCCGAGAACGAAAAACGGCACGTCACTTCCGATTTTTGAAGCGATTTCAATAAGTTGAGCTAAACTTAAATTGAGTTTGCAGTATTCATTCAGAAATTTGAGGAATACCGCCGCATTGCTGCTTCCGCCGCCGAGGCCTGCGCCGCTCGGGATCGTTTTCCTGATTGTTACCTCAAATTCCGGAAGTTCTTTCCCGACATAACCCTGCAAAGCTGAGTATGCCTTGAAAATTATGTTTTTTTCGGTCGGGATATTTTCCGAGATCCCTTCAGTAACTACCGAAAACGAGGCGCTTTCTTCAATTTCGATCGTGTCAAAAAGGTCTATAGGAGCGAAAAGAGAGTTGATGAAGTGCATTCCGCTCCCAGTTTCGCGCCCTTCTACTTTTAAAAAAATATTGATTTTTGCCGGAGAATAAACTTTTGAAATCATTAAAGAATTATCGGAAACTTAGTTGTTGAGCCACTTTTCGAACTCTTCAAACGAAAGCTCTCTGCCTATGAAATCGCGGACCATCTGCATACCGTCTTTCGCGCCGCCTGCCTTGAGGACCTGATCTCTGTATTTTCCCATAACTTCCGGATTCATGAGACCGCCGTTCTGCTGGATGTAACCGTAGAAATCTTTCGCAACGGAAAGCGACCACATGTAGGTGTAGTAGTTCGAGCTGTATCCTTCCAAATGTCCGAAATTCTCGATCTGATGGGTCTCTTCGTAGGTCTTCCACGGTGAGAACTCTCTTTCTGTCTTCTTCTCGAAAGCGTGGTGGTTGAAACCTTCTGCATCGGGATCCTGAAGGTAAACTTCAAGCGAAAGGATAGCGAGGTAAAGCTGTCTCGAAGTGTGGAGACCTTTACCGAATTCATCAGACTTTTTCATCTTTTCGACAAGTTCAGCCGGGATCGGCTCGCCTGCGTCGTTGGTAGCCCAGAGCTGAAGGATCGGAGCATCCCATACATATTCTTCCATAAACTGCGACGGAGCTTCAACAAAGTCTCTCTGGCAGTTGGTTCCTGCGAAACGGATGTATTTGTGTCCGCTTGCAAGGATTCCGTGGATGAGGTGTCCGAACTCGTGGAAAAGGGTCTGAACGCTGTCGTGACCGACATAAGCCTTGCCGTTTACCGGAGTCGGGAAGTTGCCGACGATAGCCATTCTCGGAAGTCTTCCCTTGATCCCCTGCTGGTTCGTGAACATTGCGAAATGTTTGTATTTGTTTTCACGCGGATAAAGGTCGAGGTCGAATGTTCCGATCTTTTCGCCGTTTGAGTAAACATCGTATGAAAGAATGCTTTCGTGCCAAACGTCGTCACGTTTGATCTGTTTGAATTCAAGGCCGAAAATCTTTGAATTTACTGTGAAAATTCCGTTGAGGACTTTCTGGATCTCAAAGTAGGGTCTGACTGTTTCGGGGTCGTAGTTGAACTTTTCCATTCTGACGAGGCGCGGATAGTAGAACCTGTCCCACGGCTCGATCTCGACGTCTTCACGTCCCAGAACGGCTTTTTTCTTTGCAAGAAGGACTTCTGCCTCCTTTTTAGCGTAAGGCATTGACATCGCTGCAATTTTCTTTACGAAATTTTCAGCGTTTTCGGGGTTTCCGATCATAAGTTTTGCCTGCGAATATTCGGGCCAGTTTTTGTAACCGAGAAGGTTCGCAATTTTCTTTCTTGCTTTGAGAAGTTTGTCGAAGACCTCTTCGTTTGAAGGATAAGCAACGGTCTGAGCCATGAAATACATCTCTTTTCTCAGAGTTTCGTCGTCAGCCGATTCCATTACCGGGAAGTAATCAGGATAGTCGCTGGTCAGAGTGATCATGCCGTTTTCGTCTTTCGCGTGACCGTTGATGAAGTCCTCGGGAAGTCCTTTGAGTCTTTCCGGAGCAACTTTTATGCTCTTTCTGTCGCTTGCGATATTTGCATTGAACTGCTGAGCGATTGCAACAAGTTCAGCATTGACTTTTTTGATTTCTTCACGGGTTTTCTCGTCTTTGTCAACGCCGGAACGTTTGAAATCGTCGATAACGTCTTTAAGGAAGTGCTTGTCTTCCTCGTCGAACGCCGGATCGTCAGCCGGGATAGCCGCCATGACTTTGTAAAGATCTGCATCAAGGTTTATCTCGGAAAGAATAGCCATAAGCTCGCTTTCAGCCGCCATAGCTGCATCTCTCATTCCTTTGTCGGGGTGATTCATCTGATAAATTTCGATTTTGCCCCATGCGTCTTCGATTTTGATTTCGAAATTGTTGAAAAGCTGAAGTTTTTCGATGGATTTTCTTTCTGCCGGATTTGCCTTGATGTCTGCGATGATTGCTTTTACAGCGGCAAATTCATCAGTGCAGTGCTTGTAGAAAGCGTTTCCTTTTTCACCGAAATCGGGAGCTTTTTCTTCAACTTTTTCAGGCTGTGCAGCCTGTTCCGGAGCTGCGGACTGTTTTGCCGGTTCTTCCTCTTTTGCAGGCTGACTTCCGCACGAAGCGAAAACAAGTCCCGCCAAAACTGCCAAAATAACCAATCTTTTTTTCATTTTTTCCTCCTAATATGAAAAAACATTGCCTTTTTAAAGCACAAAATTTTAAGGATTATGGGAAAAGTGTCAATTTTTCAAAAAACAGCAGGGCAACTGCTTTCTACAACCTAAATTTGCAAAATAATTTATTATTATTAAACTGTTGCGGTTTTTTGGTTTTTTAACTTTTTTTGGAGGATAAAATGTTGAATTTGAAGTACATCCCGAGCGTTGACCCGGAAGTTGCAGCAATCATCGAAAAAGAGGCTGAGAGACAGGAAGGCGGTCTTGAACTTATCGCCAGTGAAAACTTTACGAGCAATGCCGTCATGGAAGCTCAGGGCTCGCTGCTTACCAACAAATATGCCGAAGGTTATCCGAAAAAGAGATACTACGGCGGCTGCGAAGTAGTAGACCAGGTCGAAAAACTCGCAAAAGAGAGAGCATGCCAGCTTTTCGGTGCAGAATGTGCTAACGTCCAGCCCCACAGCGGCTCTCAGGCAAATATGAGCGTTTACTTCACGGTCTGCAAACCGGGTGATACGGTTCTCGCGATGAACCTCAACCACGGCGGTCACCTCACTCACGGCAGCCCGGTAAACTTCTCCGGAAAACTTTACAACATCGTTCCCTACGGTGTTGCAAAGGAAACCGGCAGGATCGACTACGACGAAATGGAGCGCCTTGCTGTCGAAAACAAGCCTAGAATGATCCTTGCAGGTGCTTCGGCTTATCCGAGGATCATCGACTTTAAGAGAATCAGAGAGATCTGTGACAAAGTCGGCGCGATCACGTGGGTAGACATGGCACACATCGCCGGTCTCGTCGCTGCAGGACTTCATCCGAGCCCTGTTCCTTACTGCGATTTCGTAACTTCGACGACCCACAAGACCCTCAGAGGTCCGAGAAGCGGTCTCGTTCTTGCGAAGAAAGAATACGAAAAAGACCTCAACTCCGCCGTTTTCCCGGGAATGCAGGGCGGCCCGCTCATGCACGTCATCGCTGCAAAGGCAGTATGTTTCAAGGAAGCGCTTGATCCGAGCTTCAAAGTCTATATGACCCAGGTCGTCAAAAACGCAGCTGCTATGGCTGACGAATTCAACAAAATGGGTTACGACCTTGTTTCAGGCGGCACCGACAACCACCTTATGCTCATCGACCTCAGAAACAAAGGCAAAACCGGAAAGATCGTTGAGAAGGCTCTTGACAAGGCGCACATCACCGTCAACAAGAACATGGTTCCGTTTGACGACCAGTCGCCTTTCATCACGAGCGGTATCCGCGTAGGAACGCCTTTCCTCACCACAAGAGGCCTCAATGAAGACGATGTCCGCCACGTTGCAAGACTTATGGACAAAGTCATCATGAACATCAAGAGCAACGAATACAACCCGAAGATCGGCATTGACGACAGCATTATCGACGACAAAGTCATCGAAGAAGTCCACAATGAAGTCATCGCTCTCTGCAAAAAATACCCGCTCATCAACAGATAACAGCCAGTAGTTCATAAACTTTTTCAGAGTAGTCCAATGAGATGTCCATTCTGCGGTTCCATTAAAGACAAAGTTATTGATTCCCGTTCCACAAAAGACGACTGCGAGATCAGAAGAAGACGCGAATGCGAGGATTGCGGCGGCAGATTCACGACTTACGAAAGGATCGAGGAAGTCATGCCCGTCGTAAAAAAGAAAAACGGCGAGAGAGAACCCTACGACCGCAACAAGATCAAAAAAGGGCTCATGATATCCTGCCAGAAACGCCCCGTTTCGGCTGAAACCATCGACATTATGATCGACAAGATCGAAAAGGAGCTTCAGTCATTCGAAAAGAAAGAGGTCGAAACGAGCGTCATCGGCGATCTCGTCATGAACGAGCTGAAAGAGGTCGACAAAGTCGCTTTCATCCGCTTTGCATCGGTATATAAAGAGTTCGGCGAACCCAAAGACTTCATCGCAAAAGCAAACGAAGTCCGCGAAAAGTAGAGACGTGACCTGACACGTCTCAGAAATCACAGGAGATCTGTTTTTTTACTCAAAATCCAATAAAATCATTGTGTTATATTATTAGGCTTCGACCAGCAGACCTTTCAAATATTCCGTTTCCGGTGCACTGACGCGGATCGGATGATCGGGAGCCTGATGGAGCTGGCGCAGGATCTTGAGTTCGCGTCCGGCATCGTGCGCGGCAAATGCGACAGCGTTTCTGAAATCGGCGGGAGTTACTGCGCCTGAACACGAAAATGTTGCGAAGATTCCGCCTTTTTTAACGAGTCTGAGTGCGTTGAAATTCAAGTCTTTATAGGCGCGAAGTCCTTTTTCAAGGTATTTGTTCGAAGGAACGAGTTTCGGCGGGTCAAGCACGACTGAATCAAATTTTTTCCCGTCAAGCGCGAATTTGCGCAGAAGTTCGAAAACATCCCCTTTTATGAAGGTGTAGCGCGAGGAATCAATAGAATTAAGCTCCATATTGCGCCGTACTAGCGCCTCCGATTCTTTGGAAATATCGAGTAATATCGCGTGTTCTGCTCCGTTTTTCAGGGCATAGACAGAAAACGCTCCCGAAAACGCACAGATATCAAGAATTTCTCCGCGTGCGATTTCACCGAAAAACCTGCGGTTATCCCTCTGATCGGCGTAAAAACCGGTCTTCTGGCCTGAAAGATCGGCTTCGAAAAAAAGATCGTTTTCACGTGAAACAATTTTTGTATCTGCCAGATTTCCGTAAAGAAATCCTGATGTTTCAGGCAAGCCTTCGATCTTTCTGCCGTCACCGTCGCTCTTTTCGTAAACCGTTTCGAGCCCCGCCGTTTCCGCTATGATTTCAGCAAGCCGTGCTTTGATCCTGTCAAAAGCGGGGGTCGAGATCTGAAGGACGCCCGTTTTTTCAAAAACGTCGCAGACTATGCCGGGAAGCATATCGGATTCAGAAAAAATGAGTCGGTAAATACCGGTATTTTCAGGAATTATCCTCTTTCTTAAAGCGACGGCCTTTGAAATTTTATCTTCCAGCCACTCCTCATCAGGACATTTCGCCTCGTCCCATTCCAGAAGGCGCAGCGCTATGCCGGATCTTCCGTTATAATGTGCCCACGCAATAAAATCTCCGGCGTAATCCAGAACAGCGACGGTATCTCCGTCTGAAACTCCGTCCGAAATATGTTTCACAGCCTTTGAATAGACCCACGGATTGTGGTTTTTTGCCAGTCTTTCACGCCCTTTTTCAAGCGTGACAGTTTTATTCAGATTTTTCATTTGAGATTTCTCTTTCGTCAAGGAATGTGTTTAGAATTCCGACAATCGTTTTTTCAGGAAGAACAACCCCTGCCGCATCAGGAATATCCAAAACATTTTCAGCTGTTACAGTTTTTCTTTCACCGACTGAAAGATTTTTGTCAAAAACAAGAACTTCCGATTGTTCGAAGAAATTCTTGAATCTTTTTACGACAACAGCCGGTGTTCCGTCAAAAAGTTTGACCAGACTTCCTATCGGGTAGATACCCGCCATCGAAAAGAACGCTTCGACTATTTCCTTGTTGAAAACTCCTTTCGTGCAGTTTCTTATTATTGAACGCATTGCCTGCGGCCTTGTCATAAGCGGCCCTTTGTAGAACGAATTTGCCGGCCAAATTCTAGTAACTGCCGAAAAATACGAAACAAGTTTAAGTATTTCACCTGAAAGCGTCCCGCTTGACGCCGACACATCGGAGATCAGCGCCTTGTCGGAAAAGTCGCTTATTCTGTAGGAAGCGTTGACTGCCGCCTCGATCCTGTCATAGTTGAATTCATCCATTCTCGAAAGCGCGGAATAACCTTTTTCCTTATCTTTCGAAAAATATTGAAAATAAGCTGAAACTGCTATTCTTTTTACAGACTGCATATCGATTTTGAGTTTTTTGGCAATAAGAACCGACCAGAAAACATTGGAAACGGCAAAAGCGCTTTCAGTTGAACCTTCAAAAGAGGCTATTGATGCTAAAAACATAATAAATTCAATGATTTCAATTTTTTTAGTGTTTGAAACTATACTTATCAGATCCTGAACTCTGCGTTCCGTCATACGGAGCGGGATGCTTTCTGCTGCATCGACCATTTTGCAGATATCACCGTAATCGCGCGCCAAAGAACAGTAAATCTGCCGAACAGACTGCTCCGGCGTATAAATCGGAAGATTGCCCGATTCTTCAGGGTCATAAGGATAAATCTCGATATGGTCAAGAGGCGGCAGATCGGCTCTGACGCGCTCATAAGCCTTGATTTTCGGCTCGCGGCCTACCGGATACTTTCCGATAACGGCAAGAAGAGTCAGAATTTCTTCATCAGTTACCCCTTTTTTGAAGGTTATTCCCGACATACAGAGCGAAAGAAACAGATCGTAAACATCTTCAAAATATTTGTCATCCTGCCTCTGACCCCTTATTCTTACTTTGTCGACTTTTATGTCTATTCCGTCAAAAAGAATCGAAAGTTCGTCTTTTTCGGCAAAGAAAAAATCGAGGACCTGCTTGAAAAACGTGATTTCTTCAGTGATCCTCTCATTTTTGTCGCCGTACATCTTGACATTTTTCCAGAAAGTGAAAAGCGATTTTGAAAAATTGTAGCGCCATTTTTTCGGCGAATTATCGTATTCGGGTCTGTTTCTTCTTTCATCCATAACTAACTCCTTTCCTCAAGAATGGAACGCGTTTCGCTGTCGCCGCTCTTCTTTCCCTTTTCGATCCAGCTGCGCATCGCCATATTTTTTGCAGCTTTCTGCCTTACAAATTCAAAAACCTGCTTTTTTATAGGTAAATATTTATTTTTATTAAATATATTACCGTGAAGCGTAAAAAGATACTCTAGATGTTCAAGCATCGGCGTTATCATTTCTCCTTTCATCAAACCGAGCAGAAGTTCTATTTCTTCTTTGTCTAAAGCGAGAAATTCCTGACTAGTTATCCTTCTTTTGATCTGCATGAGAACCATAGAAGGATTGTTCAATTTATTCAATGATTTTAAAGCTATAATTCTTAATTCCCTATTTTCGGAAAATATCATCGAACCAGGCAGATCAAAAAATTCGTTTCTTCCGGAAGCCAGGATGCGGTCCATGTAGCGCTCGTAGTCGGTAAGATTGAACTTTGAGCGGTTTGCAGGTTTGAAAATCTCGTTGAAAATACTTTTTACCTTCAAGTCTTTAACTTTTACAAGGTTTTCGACCGCCAGGATCCTTACTTCTTCATCGGGGCAGAAAACTGCTTTTTCCCAGTATTCAAGGTTTTCATCGGCATCGTAAATACTTAAAACTCTTGCTGCTTCTATCCTTATCTGCTTTACCTCGTGATTCATGACTTCACGGACCTGAGGAAGAAATTCCGGATTATACGCAAATCTCATTATGTAGAGAAAATTTCTGACAACATGCCAGTCAGGATTGTCAATGAATCTTTGAACAACTTCAGGATCTTTAAGATTTTTTGCCAAACCCTCAAGGCAGCCGAGACGTACCGCTTTATTGTCAAGTTCGCAGAGTTTGGTAAACGCCGTTTCAAACTGCTCTCCACTGATAAGATTGAGAAGACTGCTGAAACTTTTTATCTGCGAATTATCTATTCCTGCGGCTATTTCAAATATAGAATTGAGAAAATCTTCAGACTTTATTCTGTCTAAAACTTCCCTGACTTTATGGTATATTATATTTTCTTTATCAGTTATACCTTTTTCTAATAAAATCAGATTGTTGATATAAATAAAACCTGAGACGAAATCACTGTTCTGAACGTTTTTTACAGCATACTCGCATATCTTTCCGACAATATTTCTGTTGGATTCTCTGTCAGGATTGGCAAGAACAACATTGACTGCATTTTCAAGATACTTACCTACAACAGCATCCTTTCCGCAGCTTTCAGCCCATTTTTTGAATTTTTCCATATCAACGACCGGCAGCATATTATATTCATTTGATATTTCCGACAGTTCATTGACATTCTGAGGCTTCATCGCAAATAGTTTATCGGGAGTTACAGGTGTAACATCGCTCCTGAACCAGCTTTCCTGCCAAGGTTCAGGATCACCCATGTCGGGATCGGAAATCGTTCCGATGTGAGTTATGCCGTAGTCCCAAAGACGTGTGTTGAAATCGTAGTCCAGAAGAGTGTAGTTCAAAGTTTCCTTAATTACTGCGAAAAAGTTTACTATCTCTTCCGGAGTTATTCCTTTTACAAAGTATAATTCTCTGATTTCATTGGTTAAAAATATATTTCTGAATTTTCTTTCACCTTCGTCGAAGAGCTTGATCTTGCGTTCCTGATAGTAAAAACCGACTTTTTTCGTAGTTACCGTAGCAAACGGAAGAAGATTGTGTATCACATCAAGATTCTGTTTCATCGTTTCGGTAAATTCAGAAAAAATCTTATCCCGTACAGAATAAATTTCCGTCATTTTCGATACTTTGACAAGCATAGCCATAATAGCGCGGATACCCCTGTAAAGCTGAGCCTTCTGTTCAAGCGGAACTGATTTGAAGTATTCCGTAAGTTCGAGTTTTTTTCCTATATACAGCATGTCTCCCTCCTAAAAAACCCTGAAATATTACACTATTTTGTTATTTATTCAACTTAACATCAAAAATAGTGTTTATTTTTTCACAAAACATAAAATCAGCCGTGTTTTGAATTTTTTGAAGGAGAAGAAAAATTATGAAAAAACTCATCGGAGGGCATCGCGGAAGTCCGAAAAAAGCAAAAGAAAATACTCTTGAAAGTTTTTCAGCCGCTATTTCCGACGGTGCTGACTTTATAGAATTCGACGTCCGTTACTCAAAAGACAGAAAACTGATAATTCATCACGATCCTGCTTTAAAAGGACACATTCTCAGAGAAATGAATTACAGTGAAATAATAAAAATTTCAGAAAGTTCAGGTTACAGGGTCCCGCTTCTCGAAGATGTTTTGAATTTATGCAAAGGAAAAATCAAGCTTGATATTGAAATAAAGGAGCCTGAGACAACTAAAGAAACTATTGAGAAAACCCTTTTGCATTTTATGCCGGAAGATTTTATAACAACTTCATTCTTTGATAGTGTTATTGAACAAATTACAAATGATTTCACAGGTTTAAAGAAAGGACTCCTTTTTGACGACACTACAAAGAAAGATCTTGTGTCAAGAATAATGAAACTAAGACCAGATTTCGTTCTGCCTGACTGCAGAAATTTTGATTTCACAGTAAATAAACTCATTCCGTCTCTGCCTTTTAAAACAGAAGCTGTTTACTGGAACGTCAATACAGCAGAAGAGATGCAGCAGATTCTTAAAAACAACTTTACAAAAGGTATCATATCGGACTTTCCTGACGTTGCTGTCAAAGAAAACCACTGTTTTCAAGGATAAATCTCAAAAACTATTTTTTTCTTGAAAAGTAACGAATATTTGACAAAATAGCTGGAAATTTTGGAAGATGCAAGAGGGCATAATGTGGAAAACAATAGTAGAAGAGCTCAAAAAGACCAATAATAATGAGATAAATACTTTTATTGACGCTCTTTATCCCAAAGAAGAGTCAAGAGAAAAAATAATTGTAAACTGCAAAAGTAAATATGCTTATAATTTTCTTAAGAAAAATAACTATTTATCCAAAATAGAAAAAATTGCTAAGACTCTTTTTGATGAAAATACAGAAGTCCAGTTCATAGTAGTTCCAGAAAACGAAGAAAAAGATCTGCAGCTTGAATTTGATTTCAAAAACGAAGATAAAACAGACAAAACCAGCTGTAAAATTACTGATGAATATGAAAAATATAAAGATTATACATTCAATAATTTCGTAATGGGTCCTTCCAATGCCGGCGTTTATCTTGCAGCACAGGCTATAGCAAAAAATCCAGGAACAGGTTATAATCCTTTTTTTATATACGGTGATTCAGGACTGGGAAAAACTCACATAATACAGGCTATAGGAAACTACATCGTAAACAACAAACATAAAAAAGTTTATTATTCGACTACGAACCAGCTTTTAATAGATTATATTAAAGCTATTGAATCAAAGACAATCTCAGACTTCAGGGAAAAAATAATTAAAAATGATGTTCTTCTTATAGACGACATTCAGTTTTTATCCGGAAAATCAGGTACTCAGAATGAATTTTTCTATATTTTCAACCAGTTTTACGACAAGAAAAAACAGATAGTTATAACTTCTGATAAACACATAACAGAAATAAACGACATAGACAACAGACTCAGATCACGTTTTTCAATGGGTGTTACCCTTGAAATAATTCCGCCTGAATACGAAACAAGAGTAGCTATAATCAAAAAGAAATCAGAACTTTACGATATGAAAATAGAAGATGAAGTAGCTGATTTCATAGCTTCAAACCTGAAAAACAATGTACGTGAAATAGAAGGTGCCTTAAATACTCTTAAAATTTATCATGAATTTATAGGAAACGGAGTTATAGATCTTAAATTTGCTGAAAGTACCCTTAAAAATACTATAAAAAAACAACCGACAGAAATTGAAGATATAATAAAAATAGTTTCTACAGCCACGAAAGTTAAGCATTCTGAAATTATTTCGAAGAAAAAAACAAAAGGAATATCGATATCAAGACAGATAGCTATTTATCTGGCTAGAAAATATACTTCGAAGACTTTTAAGGAAATAGGCGAAAAATTCGGCGGAAGAGATCATTCCACAATAATAACATCAGTTTCAAACGTGGAAAAACTCATACTTGATGATGAGCAGATATCTAAACTTGTTACGAAATTGAGCAAAGAAATCGAAAGCTCAGGAAAGAGTTTATAACAAATGTTGAAAATTAGTATGTTGAAAAACTAAGACCATGAAAAGACCACAAAAAACAAACATTTTTTTCAACACTGAAAAGTTTTACAACTACCATGTTTTTATTGACAATTTATCGTCTTTAAACATTATAACAAAGGTTATTTATAATTGTTTTTTTAATTAAGGAGAGAATTATGACTAAATTAACTTTCAAAAAGGATGAACTTCTCAAGGCTCTTGATTACTGCAGTTCGTGTGTAGAAAAGAAACATACGATGGTTGTTCTTACCAGTGTTCTTTTCAGCTTTAAAGACAGAGAATGCACTCTCAGTGCTACAAATCTCGAGATAACAGTTTTAGCAAAGGTAAATCTCGAAGAATCGGTAGAAGAAGGAAAAATAGCAGTTCCTGCAAGATCCATTCATGATATATGCCGTCTTTCAAAAGCTGAAAATATAATATTCAAGTATAACGAATCCAACAATGTTCTTGATATAACAGCAGACAAATCAGAATATAAGGTCCCATGCTTTAATCCGTCAGATTTCCCTGAAATTTCAGATACTTCAAAAGAATATAAACCTGTAAAAATAAGCAGGCTTATTTCTTCCTACAAGAAAGTTCAGTTTTCAATGACTGAAAATTATATGACTAAGGCTTATTCAGGAGTTCTTATCATAAAAGTAAAAAATGATGACGGAACAGAGACTGTTGATATGGTAACTACTGATATTCACAGACTTTCTGTACTTATGCTCAAGAATTTCAATATGGATATTCCTGAATTTGAAAGCGGAATAGTTATTCCCGGAAGGAATTTTGCTGAAATAACCAAAATTTTTGCTGATGTCGAGGATGCTTATGTAGCCATAGACGACGAAAAAATGTTTATAAAGAATGAAAATGTTATATTTATTTCGAGACTTTTCAAAAATGAATTTCCTAAGCACCGTCCTATAATCGGAACTTATGAAGTTCTTAACGGAAAAGAATTTGCAGTTGCAAACAGAAAGGAGCTTATAGAGGCAATAAAACGTGTAGTTATCGTCCTTAATTCAGAAGACAAAATGTGGGTTTCGAAGTATTTCTTCAATGGAAATGTTCTTAAACTCACAGCAAATTCAAATACAGGCGGAACTTCAACTGATGAAATAGTTATTGAAAAAGGTTTTTCAACTGAAAGAAGCGTTGCTGTAAATGCTAAATACTTCCTTGATGTAATCAATGTTATAGATGATAACAATGTAAACGTAATAGTTGAAGAAGCTGCTAATAAACCTATGACTTTGAAAGAAGAAACTGAAGAATTCTTCTATGTTCACATGATCATGCCTCTCAGAATCTGATTTTATGAAAATAAACTCAGTTTTCATATCCAACTTCAGATCTTTATCCGATTTTTCTATAAATCTGCCTCAGAAACTGCTTATAAAAGGAAAAACAGGCTCAGGAAAGACTTCTATCCTTGAAGCCTGTTTTGTTGTCTCAAGCGGAAGATCCTTCAAAACTTTCGACATAAAGGACTGCATTTCAAAAGAAAGTCATAATTTCTATATTGAGTCGGATTTTGATGATTTTGAAAGTTACAGCAGAAAAGTTTCAGTTGGTTGCGACAGAAAAGGAAATAAAAAAATAATAATTGACGGCAATGTTTCTTCAAGAAAAGACCTTCTGAATATAGCTTATCCTGTCGTTCACTCTCCTGATGACATGTTTATAATCACCGGAAGCCCTAAATTCCGAAGAGATTTTATAGACAGGATTTGTTTTATTGAAGACAAAAGCTATTTTGACGACATGAGCGAATACATCAGATACATCAGAAACAAAAATGCAGCTCTTAAAGACAAAAATGCCGAAGTTGTCAAGTATCTGAATGCGGCGGCAGCACCTCTTATTGACAGGATAAGGAAAAAAAGGAATGTTTCATGTGAAACAATCAATAAAAAAGTCTCTATTTTATTGGAAAAACTCTTTTCAGAAATGAAAGTTTTCTTTACTTACAATACAGATGAAAACTGCGCTGAAAAACTTGATTCAAGGCTTGAAAAAGAGCTTGAAAAAGGCTTTTCGCTTTACGGACCGCATCTTGACAATATAAATATCACGACAGAAGTCGGAAATGCCAAAAACAACATTTCGATGGGTGAAACTTACATAACTTCATTTCTGATAAAACTTGCGGAAATCAGTATTTACGCCGAAAAAAACGAATTTCCTATATTTCTCATAGACGATATTTTCGTTTTTGTCGATGATGAGACCAAAAAGATGCTTTTTAAGGAAATAGAGACTTTGAAAAATCAGATACTGATGACTAGTTCAATAGAGAATATCAATAATTTCAATGATATAGAAGTTTTTTACCTGTCGAGGTAAATTTTAATAAGTTCAGCTCTGTTGTCGCTTTCCTTTACTTCATTTTTGTTTGTTATATTAGCTCTGTACTCTTCCTGATATAAGCCGGTGTATGCAATATAATAATTGTTTTTTGACCCTTTAGGTATATTTATTTTTAACGGATGTCTGATGGTTTCACCTTTTTTCCAGAAATCAGTCGGGTAAGTGCCGTTTGCCATGTTTCCGTCACCTTTTGTCCTTTTGTCTTTGTTGTTGCCTTCATTGTGGAGAAAAACATCGTAATCTTTATTGATTTTGTCGGTAATAGATCTGAAATAAAGGTCTATATTGATTGTTGATCCTTCTTTTGCAAAGAATTTTCCATCGCGCTCCGTTATATTTTTTTTGTCAATTACAAAACCTTCCAATTTTATTGCATTATCAAAAATAACATTTGATTTTATTAAGTTTTCAGGAAGATTTTGAACGATGTATCCGCCAGCTTTAGATATATCGCGCTCCTGACCTTTTCCAAAAACTTTTAGCAGTGTATTTTTAGCTCCGCTGTAAACGACAACTGTTTTTTTGTTTATTCTTTTCATTAGCGTTTCAAAGCGTTTTTTATCGTTGTCACGAAGGATCACATACTGAATACCCGGTTTGTCAAAAAATCTTATGACATTTTTTTCCTTGTCTGTCTGCAAAAAAGTTATCTCGTTTTTAAGCCAGAAACCTGCTGATTTTCTTAACCATTTGTAATAGTCAGCAATCGGCGCTCTCTCAGGACTGTCCTTCAGATAGGCTTCAACATGAGGTTTTAAAGAATAATATTTTGAAATCTGCGGAAGCGGCTCTGCAAAGTAGTAAGTCATAAATCCTGCACTGAGCGCAAAAAGGATATAAAAACCTTTATTCTGCAGATTTTTGTTCAAAATCATTAGGAAAATTATGAAGCAGAAAACAGCAAAAACTGAAATTATCACAGGTTCCCAGGAAGCCTGAACAGGAATTTTTCTTGTGTTGTAGAAAGTTACGAGGTGAAGGAAAAGAACGTGTTTGTCACCGATGTCCCGCCCGATCGCAGCAACTAAAAATATTGAAATAACGGCTTCGACTTTTGTCGCAAGAGTCCAGCGTTCACTCCACAATTTTTCAATATAAATACCTGAAAATATTGCAAGAAACGGAACAACAGGCGCAATGTAGTGATAAAATTTAGTCGATGAAAAAGAGAAGAAAAGAAAAGGTCCTATGAACGAGCTGAAAAAGAAAAGTTTCTTGGTTTTTTCTGAATCTTCCTCTTTTTTAGTTAAAAAATTGTAAAGTGCAGCCGGAAGGAAAGCGCTCCACGGGAACATCGCATAGCCCAGTATCCTGACATAAAGCGTGTAGAGATCGTTCGGCTTATGGATTTCGCCTGTAGTTCTTTTGAAGTGGTGATAAATAATAAAAGTGTCAAAGAAACTTTTTCCTTCGCTTATCCACATATAACCGAACCACGGCATGACGACGGCAAGATAAACAAGCATTCCTATAAGGTGTTTTTTGAGGTGTCTCCACGCGAAAAACCAGCTGAAATTACGCGAAAAAACCATAAAAACGAAAAGTGCAATGCCTGGTATCAGGATCGAAAGAAGACCTTTCGCCAGGAATGCCCAGCCTTCGAAAAAATAGAAAAGATAAAGATAAAAATCACTTCGCGGGATTTTTTTGAATATTTTCTCATCAGTTCCGATATTTCCGAAGTAGTAGACCGTCATACAGAGCATCGCAATAGTGTTGAGCGCGACGAACGGAAGATCGACCATGATCTGACGCGAAAGCATGAAATACTGAGGTGAAAGCATAAGAACAAATGTTGAAATTATTGCAGATTTTCGCGAAATCAGCCGCGTCAGAAGAATGTAGAAACCGACTAAAGAGATTATCGAAAACAAAGCGATAGGCAGTCTTCCCGAAAACTCGGAAATATTGAACTTGTAGAACGGCATCAGCATCCAGAAAAGAAGCGGCGGCTTCGACCAGAACTTGTTAGAATGCTGGAACCACAGCTTTGCGAAAGAATTGTTCTCCAGAGTCTCCCACGCAACATGCGAATAGTGGTTTTCCCACGGATCGATCATAAAAAAGTTGCCGAGCATCGGGATGTAGAGCAGAGCGCACAAAACGACGGTGAAGAGGATCAGAAATTTATCCAGATTGTTGAGAGCACCGTTTCTGACATCGGAAAAAGTATTTAAATCATTACCGATTTTATTCTTAATAAACTTTATCAACATTTTCTCCACTGTTAAAAAATAAAACGCGAAACGCTATGATTACTGGGAAAAAAGTCAAGAAAAGAGGTTTTTTCGGCTTTTCACAGTGAATATTTAACAGAGCAGCCGGTGTTAAAATGGTTTTTGATCTTCAGTAATTTTACAAAAATCTTGATTTGGTGCGAAAAGCACCTCTAAAAAATCTTGATTTGGTGCAAAAAGTGTGCTACAAAAATCTTGATTTGGTGCAAAAATGCTTTTTGAGGTGCCTGCATGAAAAGAAAAATCATTGAAAAGATGCTTGAATGGAAGCAGAAAAGCTGTGGTAAAACGGCACTTTTGATCGACGGCGCAAGGCGTGTCGGTAAAAGCTACGCTGTAAAAGAGTTTGCCGGAAAAAACTATAAATCCTACATTCTTATCGATTTCAACGAAGCAGAGCCTGAGATCCGCGATCTGTTCAGCAGCGGTCTGAGGGATCTGGATTCGTTTTTCTCGTTTTTGTCTGCGGCTTACAATGTTAAGCTTTTTAAGCGCAACTCTTTGATAATATTCGACGAAGTCCAGCTCTGTCCGAGGGCGCGTGCCGCTATAAAATTTTTGGTTGCGGACGGTCGTTATGACTATATTGAAACAGGCTCGCTCGTGTCGATCAAAAAAAACGTGAAAGACATCGTGATCCCTTCGGAAGAGCGGCACTTAAGGATGTATCCGATGGATTTTGAGGAATTTTTGTGGGCGGCGCAGGAGGAAAACCTTCTTTCGGTCATAAAAACCTGCTTCGAAAAAAAAGTGCCGATGGGGCCGCTTCTGCACAGGAAATCGATGACTCTTTTCCGCGAATATCTGATTATCGGCGGTATGCCGCAGGCGGTTGCCGAATATTTCAGGCATAAGGATTTTCAGGCGGTCGATGCGGTAAAAAGGGACATTCTTTCACTTTACCGTGCCGATATCGCAAAGCATGCAGCTGGTTACGAGCATAAAGTCAAAGCGGTCTTTGATGAAATCCCGTCGCAGCTTTCCAAACACGAGAAAAAATTCTCTCTTGCCGCACTGGGAAAGGGAATAAAATCAAGGGATTACGAAAATGCATTTTTCTGGCTGGAAGATTCGATGATCGTCAATATCTGCTACAATTCGACCGAGCCGAATATCGGGCTGAAGCTGAACCGCGACAGTTCTTCACTTAAAATGTATATGGCCGACACGGGACTTCTGATCAGCCACTCGTTCGACGAAAACGAAATAGTTTCGGAGGAAATCTATAAAAAACTGCTTTTCGGCAACCTTGAAGTCAACGAAGGGATGATTTTTGAGAATATCGTCGCTCAGATGCTGGTCTCTGCGGGGCACAAGCTCTATTTTTATTCAAATTCGTCGAGAACTGACAGAAATTCGAGAATGGAGATCGATTTTCTTATCGCGAAATCGAAGGTGACGAACAGGCACAACATCTCTCCGATCGAAGTCAAATCGGGCAAAAACTACACGCTTTCTTCGATCAACAAGTTCAGAAGCAAGTATGCGGAAGAGCTCAACACAGCATTCGTGCTTCATACGAAAGACCTTCAGGAAAAAGACGGGGTAGTTTATCTGCCGGTCTATATGGCATGGCTGCTGTAATAATTTGGTTTTTCATTGCCTTACAGTAGAATTATCTGCCACAAAATCATTTTCCCGAAATCAGCAGAGCTTTGCTGGAAATATCTTGAAAAATCAAGCCCTTGTTTTGTGAAATCCTCTGGGAGCTTAGGTCTGCCCGCCTGCCGTCATTTTGATTTTGCACAATGACAGCGGTTGCTGAGTTTGCAGGAATAAAATTCTTTTTCCTGTTTTTTTGTGCTATATCCGCTTGTTCTTTGTTTTATAGACTTGAATTGATAGGAAATTATGAAAAAAATCATTCTTTTTGTGTTTTTCTTCTCTTTTTTCCAGCTTTGTGCCGCGGATGACTACAGTATCGAGCTTTATGCGATGAGCGGCAGCGGCAGACTTGTCTCATCGGATGAAATGATGAAAAAAAGCGGTGCGAAGTATCTCATAGTCGATTTCTTTTCACTTATGTGCGATCCGTGCAAAAGGTCTTTGCCGAAGTGGGACGGGTTCCTCAAAGAAAATAAGTCGAAAGGGTTTGAATTTATTCTGGTTTCGCTTCCGGCTGAAGGAGACAGGAAGAAGACCGAAAAGGATCTCAAAGATTATTTCAAGCAGAACAAGTTCGGTTTCGAGACGGTTTTCGACAAATATTCCGTTGTCGGCAAAAAGTTCGGAGTTGTTGAAAAATCGGGCGATGTGACGCTTCCTATGATCTTTGTTCTCGATAAATCAGGAAAACTTCTTTTCAAGACTGCTTCTTTCGATGAAGCAATGGCTAAAATTAAAAATCTGAAATAAAAACAGTTGGTTAAATCTGACTTGTTATTTCCTGAACAGCTTTCGTGATGCCGTTTGACAGGGCTTCCCCGCGGCTGTAAGCGGCACCTTTGCTTTCAACTCTCCACCGGTTTATCGTTTCTGCCGTGAGAAGGTTGAAAAGTTCGGCGTTGATTTCGATCACGGAATAAAATTCACCGTCGTATTCCTCCGATTTTGTTTCCTTTACTTCGATTCTGAGGAGAAAAGCCTTGTTTGATGCGGCTGCAACTGCGGAAATATCGCCGGTCTCCTCGAATTTTATCTCCTGATTGAGTTTTATCCCTTTCCGGTTGAAAACGGGAAAAAGTTCCCGGATCCTGTCTGCCGCTTCGGGAATATCCGATTTCAAAGCCCAGACGCCGAATCCGTCGACTTCGGTCTGGATCCTTGCAAGTTCGGTTTTGGGAATTGCAAGAAGAACGAAGGCGTTGTATTCATTTCTGCCTGAACGCTCGGTGTATTTGTCTTTGATGTGATAGTTTTTGACTTCGATCTGTTTGCCGGTCACAGAGCTTTTTACCCCGATCGCGTAGGAATATTCGCCGTTTGTTTCGACTTCATGCGACTTGAATTCGCTTTTGACCGAGACTCCGAAAGAGTTGCTCACTTTCGCAAAAGCGTTCTGCTGAGCCAAATTGACGGCATCTTCTTCCGAATTTGCGTTGCTTGCCTCTCCGACAAAAAGCACAACATCAGGTTTTTCGATTTTTTCAGCGATTTTTGTCCATTCAGGTCTGCTGACGCTGGTGGTTGCCGGTTTCGCGTTGCTTTTCTCATCGGCGCTGCCGCATGAAACAACTGAAAACATCAAAAAGAAAAGTGCTGATAAAATTTTTGTTTTCATTAATTTCTCCTTTTAAAAGTGCAAAAGAGAGTTCCCCCGGAACGTTTTGTTTTTCTGTAAACTGATGTTCCGGGGAATTTCGTGTGTAGACGTTTCATAAAACGTATCTACTGTTTCTGTGCGTTGATCTCTTTCGAAAGTTCGTCGAAAGCCTTTTCTGCTCTTTCAACGACTGCCTGTCTGACGCTTTCACTCAGCTGTTTCATGTTGCCGACTGCGTTTCTGAATTTGTTGAGGTCTGCACACATAAGGACATAGAGCGTTCCTGAATCGGAGACCCATGTGTCTTTCTGCTCTGTGCCGGTAAGTGTCGTGTCGGTGATCTGTTTTGCGACATCGACGATGTGCTGTTCGTCGTTTGCAGCTGTGCCGAATTCTTCGCCGCCGGTCGTTGTTGACTGGTAGTCTTTAAGCATCGACTGAACTTTGAGTTCAAGCATTCTCGCGATTTCGGTCCTGCCTCTGCCCATTGCGGCTGAGCGCATCATAGCAACATTTCTGGAACCGCCGGCGCTTCCTACGCCGCAGAGCTGTTCAGATGTGCTGGAGCTGCCGAGGACCCATTTGGGTGCATTGTGAAGTTCGTTTTGAACGACTTTGCCGGTTTCGGTTGCGGGTGCGCTTCCGCATGAAGCGAAAAAGATTGAAACTGCGAAAACAAAAAGTGAACTGATGAGTGATTTTTTCATTTTTTCCTCCATAAAAAAATAACAAAAAATTGTAGAGACAATTCTTGATGTCTCAAAATTATTTACCGCCATTTGTGTAAATTCTGGGTGCTTCCAAGTTGATGCTGTTACTGCCTTTATATTCAAAAACAACACAATTTAGGTGTTGACTCAAATTTTCATAGTAAAGCGTTCCGCCGAAAATATAGAACAAATCTCTTTTAAGGTCATATTTTTTACCAAGTTCATCAAGGACTGTTGCTGCCCACGCTCTTCTTTCTTTGCGGGACAAGTCGCCCAAATATTTATCGTAATAAGAAATCATTTTGTTTTTATCCAGCAACTCATGTTCTTCTGACAAAATATACCACTCATTGAATCCGTTTGCTTTGTCGAGGCAGTATTCCTTTGATTTGCCGAAAGAGTTGCCTGTGTAGATTTCCTGTGCTTTGAATTTTTTTGTTGGATCGTCCTTTCCTTGTTTGCTTTTGCTGCATGCGACTAAACCGATTTTTAGAGCTTTTCTCTTTTCCATCTCCTTTTTGTTGGTTTTTAGATATTCGGCATAAGAATAGATATTCCCGTTAATGTTTCTTGATGTATTTGAGCCCCAAGATTTCAAATTCGGATTACCTGCGCAGTAAAAATCTCCTCCGACATACGATGGACCATCTTCAAGAGAGGTCAATTTATTGTTGGAGCAGTCAAAATCTCCGCTAACCCAATCCGGCGCATTTTTCAGAGATGTCAACTGATTGTTAGAACAGTCAAAATCTCCGAACAAATTCCTGATTTTAAAAGGAATTTCAGGAAGTCCCAGATTGCTTAAATCAATATCTCCAATAAGATCAATACTTCCGTCAGGATTATTGATACCATGTTCTTTTATAAGTTTGTATATTTCGACAAGCCGTGAAATTTTTGCTGCACACATTTTTTTCTCCACAAATAAAATTTCAGTAAATACAAATTGTTAAATTTTGTTAGCCCTCTTTTTTATGGTGAATCCATTTTGCCACCTCCATCAAAAAAGTTAAAAAATTTCGACTCGCCTGACCGCTTCGCGTCAGCGAGTCGACTTGCCACTGGCAACTCGACCCCAAAGTGGGAGCCAAGAGCCCGCCCCCTTCAAAAGGGCGGGCAAAAATAACTCGCTTCGCTCGTAAAATGCGGTCACGACCTACCTCACACAACGAACATTGATGCTGTAAGTCTTATTGAGGCTGATCACGCTTCCGTTATTGATGTACACGCACCATGCGTAACCTGAATTATCTGATTTAGTAGAGGAAGACCAGAAACATTCGGTTTCCCCGAATTTGCTGTAATGCCCGTCGCTGTATGAGGTGCCCCAAGAATCACAACCGGTTCCGCTTGATGACTGTGTACCTGTCTGCGTGCAGGTTGAGCAGCTCCAACAACTGCTAGACAGACAGTTGTTTGTTTCGCTTACCTGACAGTTGTTTTTCACTCTGTCTGCTATCAGAAGCGTCCTGAGTTCATCAATCGTCGGCAGGTGCCAATCCGAATAGCCGCCTTCTGTCAAATTATAACAATATGTGCCTGCATTCTGCCATGTGTAGGTTGATGATGCCCTCGCTGACCAGGTGAGACCGCTTGTTGAATCCCTGCACGGGGTTGATGAAGTTGAGCTGCACTCAGGAAGTGTTGATGAGCCGTTGCTTGCGCATGTGCTGCCGTTCCATGTGTATTCTGCCGATGCACATTTGAAACGGCATTCTGTCGTGCTCGGAGTCTCGCTGAAATAGCTTTCGTCTGAAGGTATCCACTCTTCGCCGTTCCAAGTCTGCGTAATTTCATCGACAGTGTTGTAAACTGCATTTTCGGGAAGTCCGGTACATTTGAATGTTCTTGTATCACTCAAACATTTGCTGTCGTTCCAGAAATAATCTTCTTTACATTTAAACCTGCACTCTGTTTCGCTTGTTTCTTCATTAAAAGTCCCTTGGTTTGAAGGTTCCCAATCTTCACCGTTCCAGGTCTGGGTGATTTCTGAAACGCTGTTCCACTCAGCGTTTTCAGGCAAATCGACGCATTCTTTCGTTCTTGTCTCTGGGGTGCAATCATCGCCCGAATAATTTTTCTTACAGACGCACTCAAACGGTTTCCCGTCAAATTTTATATCCAAATTGTGACACTCAAAATTGCCATGGCAGTTGTTCAGCGTAGTATCTGCGCATTCGTCAATGTCTTCACATCTGTTGTATGTTTTGCATTCATATCCTTCCTGCGTGCATTCTCCGCAGAAAAATTTTCTCATTTTGCCGTCAAATTCTTGTTCTATATATCCGCATTCGGCATATTTTTCCTCGCACATTGCACTGATTTTAGATAAATCAGCTTCGGGATCATCAGGATTGAGCCAGACCATCTTCTTTTCGCATGAAATAAGGCAGGTCGTGAAAATTGCCGATAAAATCAATAGTTTAGTTCTCATAATGACCTCCTACCAGTTCAACGCAAATTGCAATGTTCCGTCCAACGGGCTTGTGCCGATTGAGACATTATATTTTTTCTTTACCTTTTTCTCACTTTCGAAATCAATGCTGTAAAAAACGATTCCTGTTGTTATGAGTGCAACACCGGCACCGACTCCGGCAATTCCGAGACCCAAATATGTTTTACGCTTGCTGTCGGCATCCTGCGCTTTTTTGCGGTATTCGGTAGCTTTGCTTCCTGTAGCACCCCAATATTCATCGTAATAATTTTTACGATCCTTTTCTGCAGATCCCATGCCGTAGAACGAGACTCCGCCCAAAATTGTGACGACCACACCCGAAGCAAGAAATCCTGTTGCCATTCCTAATCTTTTTTTGCGCCCTGCGCGGTTGAGTTCATCAGCTATCTTTGTCTTTTTATCAGCCTCTGCCTTTTTTCTGTTCTCTTCGGCTTTTCTTTTTTCTTCAACAAGTTTTTGGTGTTCCTGCTGTTCTTTTATCTGCTCTAATTTTTCAGGAGTGACGCCGGACAGCTGTTTTGCCGGTCGGCAGCTTGCTTCATAGCCCAATTCACATGCTTTTTTATAAACTGCTCCTGCAAGAAAGAGATCTTCTTCAACGCCCATTCCTTTTGCTGTGACATAAGCCGCTATATGGCATCCTTCAGGCGACTCCATTCCGCATGATTCGTAAAAAAGTTTTGCCGCATCTTTGTATTGCTTGTTCTGGAAGTAGATTCTTCCTGTTTTGACACATGCATTCACAACGCCTCTTTCACATGATTGAGCGAAAAACATATTCGATTTCTGCGGATCTTCGACTTCTGTAAGCGATGCCGAGATATAGCACGCAGCACCATTGCCTTTTTCGCATTTTTCAGCCATTTCCTTCTTCAAATAGTCGTTGTAGACGAGTCCGTAAATGTGTTTCGCAGCCGTGTTGTCGTCCATAGAATAAATAATGCTGTTTACATCCTCGATTCCATAGAAAGGAGCATAGATTTCCATGTATTGGAGAAGGACGGTTCTTTTCTGCGCATCGGTTATGACTTCAAGCGGAAGAATTTTTTTCAGTTTTTCCCTGTCCTCTTTCCTTTGTTCCTCGAATTTCTGAAGCTGATTTTTATATTTTTCGATCTGTGATTTATAGTTTTTCCAGAAATTCCAGCGTTCCATGGCTGAGCGTTCATAAGGATTATCGAATTTTGCCAAAAAAATGCGGTTTTCACTTTCTTCAGCGTATGTCGTTCCTTTTTGTTTGAAAACATCGTTCCAGGCGTCAATTGCTTTTTGAGGGAATATCTGTCCTGCCTTGTCAGCCGCTTTGGCTGCCTCGAACAAATTAGCCATCTGCTTTGAATAAACGTATTTTTTCCAGTCTGAAATTCGTTTTAGAGCCTGCTGCTGAAACGGGTTTTTATCTTTTATTTCAGCAAGTTGAGACCATAAATCGATGGTGTGGAGAGTGTCTGTTTCGCCATTCCGGTCTGCTTTGACGCACTTGTCGTAAAGGACAAGAACATCGGCATCGGCCTCAAGTGAAATTCCGGTATTGGATTCAAGTTTTTCAACCGCAACAGAGTTCTTGACTTCATCAAAATTTGCTTCTTTTACTTCGATTTTCGGCATCGTGTCAAGCTCGACACCGCCGAGTTTTACGCCTTGAATTTCCTGAGTTTGCATCGCTTCAACACCGTAGGAAAGGGCTGTTCCGGCGATCTGGACGACGATCCTGTCGAGAGCTTGCATGAGCGAACGTTCTGAGCCGTCAAAATTCTGCTTCGCACCGCTCACAGTCGCTTCTTTCGCAAGGTCGATGAGTTCTGAAGTGATCGTGAAAATTCCACCGAAAAAATTGATTGTAGTGCGCAGTATCGTGTCAGCGGAAAGAGCTTGACCGAGCGGGATCTGGCAGTTTTTGTCATTGCAGGATTTGTATGATTCCCGTTTTATCTCCTTGATCATCTCTTTTTCCTGCCGCTCTTTGGCGATAACGACATACTTGTTAGAGCTGACGAATGCACCTCGCATATACTCGGTGGCTCCGGAGAGCATCTGCGGAGAAAGTTTCCCGCTGAGATCCTCAAACTCCATGACGGCTAATTTCAACTTGTCATCATCATTTGCGAAAAGAACCAATGTGCTGAAAAATAGTGACAAAATGAGGCAGAATTTATTCATTTTTCCTCCTATGTTGCGTGCTGTATCGGGCGGCGCGGTTGACGCTGTCTTGTGCGGCGCGGGGTGCGGCGCAATTCTATGGAGTTTAGGGAGTCTAGGGAGGCGCCGCAAGAGAATGGGAAACAACTAAAATTATTAAAAGAATCTGAAATTTTTTGACTGAAAAACTTGATTTTTACGTTTGAATCACATATAATTAAACGCGGATTCTTGATTCTTGATTCTTGATTCTTGATTCTTGATTCTTGATTCTTGATTCTTGATTCTTGATTCTTGATTCTTGATTCTTGATTCTTGATTCTTGATTCTTGATTCTTGATTCTTGATTCGCAAAATTTATATTTTCTGTTAACAAAATCAACTCCTTAAAAAATCAAAAACGCGTTATGATACGTTGTGTTTTGGCTATTCAAAAACGCGAATTTCAGGATTTTTACCTTATTAGGCATTATGAGCGGCAGAATCCCTCAAAAAAACATGTAAAAATTCATCAATAAAAATCGCGACTTATTCACTTTTTTCAAAAAAAGTTCATTTTTGAGTCAGAAAAATCGGCACCTAGTGGAACTAAATAAGCGTGTTTTTTGATTTTTGGAGGTAGAAATGAGTTTTAAATGTGAATGCTGCGGCGGCGGAGAGTCGCTCGAAATCAGAAAAAGTATATACGAGGCAAACAACGGAAATTATCATGACGCGGTTTTCTTTGACGGAAAAAGACGCGTTTTCAGATGCTCTGAATGCGGAAAAATCTGGCAGACCGAGCCGACAAGCGACTTCATGCACTTTGTTGCTGAAACGGTTGAATCTGCGAAATTCATTCCGATGGTTTTCAGAGAACATAAAAAAACGATGAAAATCAGCTGATTAAGATCCCCTCAGGTTATGTTGTAATACTCAAACGGCGTCCCCCGGCAACGGGGGATTTTTTTTGCCCTTATGCGATTCAGTCGTAACGCAAGCCAAATTTAAAGATAACTATTTGTTTTTACTGTAAAAGTTTGTAATGTTCACAAAAAATAGAAGATTTTATTTGACTATTTTTTTTCGCGGCGTATACTGCCGCCCGTTTGAGTTCGTTACATTTGATCCAATTTTTTGAGGTTCCTCGTTAGCTCAGTCGGTAGAGCGGGTGGCTGTTAACCACTAGGTCGGCGGTTCAAGTCCGTCACGAGGAGCCATTTTTTTTGCCCTTTTTCTAAGGATTTTTGCTGAAAATAAATTTTTTGAGTTACTTTTTGGTTTTAGCAGGAGTTTTTGTCTGCTGTTTTGCAGGAGCCTTTTTTGCAGGTTCCGCTTTTTTTGCCGGAGCTGCCTTTTTCGGCATTTTTGATCTTATCAGCTTTTCGAGTTCCTTTACTTCATCGGGAAATGCCGGCTGCGGGAATTTTTCCTTCATGCTTTCAAGAATGGCGTTCGCGACTTCGACTTTGCCGATGTAGAAAAGTGAAAAGGCGATGTGAAGGTAGCTGCGCTCGATTTTTGCGCATCCGGGGTATGTTTTTTCGATTGGCTGCAAGGTTTCGATAGCCTTGTTGTAGCTTTTTTCCATATAGTATGTTTCACCTGTCCAGAATGTCACGTCGCATTTTCTGGTTTCCGGCCACTTGTCGGCAAAAGTTTCCCACGCTTTTCTTGCGATCACGGGGTCGCAGTTTCCGCTTTTTGTGTATTCTACAAGCTGGTTGTAGCTTTTTTCCGAGTTTTCCGGCAGTCTGACGGCACCTTCTTTCGTCACGGTGAACTTGTCAACAGGTTTAAGGTTTTCTATCTGCGAATTCATATTTTCTTTCAACTGAGCGAGTTCGGTCTCGTTTTCAGCGATTTTTTTCTCGAGAGCACTTATCTGTTCTGAGAAAAGAGAATTTTTCTGCGCCGTCATATCGACATTGTCAATTCTCTTGTTGAGCTCTTTGATGGTTTCGCGCAACTCCTCAAGATTGTTGAAGGAAAGGTCGATCTTGTTTTTCTGCATCTGCTTTTCGGTCTGCTGCGTTTTTTCGATCTCGTCAAGACGCGCATTCAGTTTTGCCACTTCCTCTTTGAGTGATTGAGTCACGTTTTTCGTCACGTTTTCTTCAAGGATCTTCATTTTTGCAGTGGTTTCGGCGCGAAGCTCGGTTTTCGCCATATCGACATCGTTTTTCATCGCGATACACGAGTTGAGATTCAGAAAAAGGGTTGAAAACAACAGAGTAAAAAGGATTTTTTTCATTTAAAACCTCCGTAAAAACCGCAAATCACGTAGAGACGCCATATCATGACGTCTCTGCAAAAATCAATATTTGTAATGATCCGCTTTGTAGGGACCTTCAACCTTTACTCCGATGTAGTCGGCCTGTTTCTGCGTGAGTTTCGTGAGGCTTACCCCCAGTTTTGCAAGGTGGAGACGCGCGACTTCCTCGTCAAGATGCTTCGGAAGGATGTAAACGCCGAGTTTGTAGTCGTTCTGCCAGAGATCCATCTGCGCCAGAACCTGATTTGTGAAAGAGTTGCTCATTACGAAGCTCGGATGTCCCGTCGCGTTGCCGAGGTTTACAAGTCTGCCTTCGCTGAGAAGGATTATCGAATGTCCGTCGGGGAACTCGATTCTGTCGACCTGCGGCTTGATGTTGATCTTCTTGACGCCGGGGACGGCATAGAGCGCATCGACCTGGATCTCGTTGTCGAAGTGTCCGATGTTGCAGACTATCGCCATGTTTTTCATTTTCTTCATGTGGTCGACCGTGATGATGTCGCAGTTTCCTGTAGCTGTTACAAAAATATCAGCAAAATCAACGACTTCTTCAACTGTTCTCACCTCAAAACCTTCCATGCTCGCCTGAAGAGCGCAGATCGGGTCGATCTCGGTGACGATGACTCTCGCGCCGAAACCCTGCATCGACTTCGCACATCCTTTGCCGACATCGCCGTAGCCGCAGACGCAGACGATTTTACCAGCGACCATGATGTCTGTTCCGCGTTTGAGGCCGTCGGCAAGCGATTCCCGGCAGCCGTAAAGGTTGTCGAACTTCGACTTCGTAACAGAATCGTTGACGTTTATAGCCGGGAAGAGAAGGGTATTTTTTTCGAGCATCTGGTAAAGTCTGTGGACGCCGGTCGTGGTCTCTTCGCTTACACCCTTGATTTCCTTAACGATTTTGTGCCATTTCTGCGGATCTTTCTTGTATTCTTCCTTGATGAGATCAATGATTATCTGCATTTCGCGGTTCTCAGCCGGAGCGTCGAAAATCGTCGGATCTTCTTCATACTGATACCCTTTGTGGACGAGAAGCGTCGCGTCTCCGCCGTCATCAACGATGAGCTGCGGACCTTTGCCGCCGGGGAACGAAAGAGCTTTGAGCGTGCACTGCCAGTAATCTTCAAGAGTTTCGCCTTTCCATGCGAAGACCGGAACGCCCATGTCGGCAATGGCCGCCGCCGCGTGATCCTGAGTAGAGAAGATGTTGCAGCTTGCCCAGCGGACATCCGCACCGAGAGCGACTAAAGTCTTTATCAAAACAGCAGTCTGGATCGTCATGTGAAGACTTCCCGTGATACGAGCTCCTTTGAGCGGCTGTTTTTCAGCATATTTTTCACGAAGCGCCATAAGTCCCGGCATCTCGATCTCAGCCAGAGCGATCTCCTTTCTGCCGAAATCAGCCTGAGAAATGTCTTTTACCTTGAATTCGTTGTTCATTTTATCCTCCTTGAACAAAAACCGCGCAATCATAGGAAAAAGCAGGAAAAAGGCAAAAGAAATGGTAAAAATCGCTTTTCGGCGAAAATGCGGCAAAATTCGCGGTCGAAGTGAAACCGCTCGAAAACTTTTATCCCGCTGAAGAATATCACCAGAAATATCTTGTCAAAAATCCCAACGGTTACTGCCACTTGCCGCTTGAACTTTTCTGCATTGCTATGAGGGAAAATTAGAATTTCCTGTTTTCCTTAATAAATTCAGCTATATTGCAGTGAATTATGCCGTTTCGCTTCTGGATAAGATTATCCATCGTAAGCAGGTAACGCGGATAGTTATCCCATGTTATGTTTTCAAGGCTCCGGTATTCCCGATCCTCTGTTTCTCTGCTTTCCAAAATCGTGTATGCGACCTGAATATATGAATAATTCATTTCGTTATCTCTTAAAATGAAATCGCACTCCAGTTTTCCGATCCTGCCGACGCTGATTGAGTAATCCAGGCTTAAAGCGTAGGTGTAGACGATGTTTTCCAATGCCGGACCGTAATTTATACGGTTGTCGGTATTCAATGCGTAGTAAAACGAGAGGTCGGAGAGGTAGAATTTTTTTTCTCCGGTAAGCGATTTCCTTGATTTCATGTCGAACCGGCTGCAGGACATGATGATTTTCGCACTCTCCAAGGCTTCAATGTACCGGTTGACAGTCTCTCTTTTGATATTCACGCCGTTTTTGACAAAATCATCGACAATATTCTGGATGCTCGTTGTCGCACCGAAATTGTTGACGAGATACTTCATGATCGATTCGAAGACGGAACGGTGTCTTATTTTCAGTCTTTTTTTTACATCTTTTTCATAAATTTCGTCAATGAGATTCTGGACATATCTTCTTTTGTCATTCATTGAGTTGAGCTTTAAAACATAAGGAAAACCACCTTCGTAGATATAATTTCTAAGCTCCGTCGAATCGTCGGAAACCTGTTTCCCGAAAAACTTTTTCACGTTCAAGTATTCGTCAAACGAAAGAGGAAGAATATTGAATTCGATGTACCGTCCGGTCAGTTTTGTCACAAGCTCTCCCGACAGAAGATAAGAGTTCGAACCAGTGATAAATATCGAAAAGTTGCCCTCTTCACGCCATGCATTGATTATCTTTTCAAAGCTTTTGATGTTCTGGATCTCATCGATAAAAAGATAGTTTCTGCCGCTTGCAGTCCTGTTTTTTTCGATTATTTTATCAAGTTTTTCGGCCGAATCGACCGTATCGAACGGTTTTTTATCAAGATTGAAATAAAGGATATTTTCTCTGTTCACGCCGCAGGCAAGCAATTCCTGAATGATAAGATTCATGATCGACGATTTACCGCATCTTCTGACGCCGGTCAAAACCTTTATCACCTCGCATTCGTGATAAAATCCTCTGATTTTTTCCAAATATTTCTCTCTCGGGTATAAATCGTTTCTGATTTCAAATTCCATAGTAACCTCCGATAAGATCCGAAAAAGCATATCATTTAACGGGGTATTTTTCAAGTTAAGGGGGCAACTTTTTACTTTTTTGCAATTTTTACCCCCTTAACTCGAAAAACTATTTCGAGAAAGAGTCAACGGCTTTGTAATAAATTGAATAGAAATTACCTTCCGTTGACATAATCAGCCCAGAAAGGGTTTTCTTTATCGAAGATTTCTTTTTCTTCCGTTGTTAGGTTTTGAGGATAATCACTGTAGATGCCGTATATTTTCTTGAAATCGAAAGTAAAATATATTTCACCCTTAGTTTCAGGATCTTCAAGCCACCAAATTTTGCATTCAGGCTTTTCTTTATAAAAATCCACCTCGTCAACTGTTATCCATACGGTCGTATCTTCTTCGTTGGCAGTTTCTTCAAGTTCTCTGAAAAGATCCTCAGCCGTGTATTTTTCTTCCTTACTCATCCTTATCCTCCTTTATGATTTTTTGTTTTGAAACATAAAAACGAGCCTATGAGGCATCAGATTTCAGATTTTCAAGATATTTTTTCAGCACAGGCACATCGTTGACAGATGTATTCCAAGTCATGTCATAATCCATTGTGCCGTATCGATGAGCGAAACAGTCTCGCATTCTTGCTATATCGCACCACGGAATATCGTTGTGTGCTGATTTGAACTCATCGGAAAGAGTTTTTACGAGTTCTCCGATCTGCAAAATAGGCATTGCTATCGAATTTCGGTAAATAAAACCGCTGTTTTTATCGAAAAAAAGCTCTTTGTTATTCTCAAAACTCTCGTGAGTCTGCTCGATCTCACTGCAATATTTGATTATTTTGCTGACTATCTGCTGGTCGCGGTTATTTGTTTCCATAGACTTCAATTCCCTCGTTTTCCGCAGTGTTTATCAAGTATTCATCATCCGATGTGTCGGTGATGACATCAACAGGCACTCCTAAAAGTTCTTCGAGTTCGGCTACGAAAGCCGCATATTGCAGCAGAGAGTGAATCTCTCCTTTGCTTATCAAAAAATCGTAATCGCTTTGCGGTTTGTTGTCTCCTCGTGCCCTTGAACCGAACAGCTTGATTCTCTCGACTCCGTATTTTGCCGCGATCGGAGCAATGTTATTTGTCAGAATGCTTATTTCGTGAGCGACCATGTTTGTCTCCAAAACACAAAAACTGCCGTATTATACTCGATTTTTTGAAAAAAGCGAGAGGGAAAAATTTTTCAAAACAAATGTTTTCGAGTGCTTTTCTAGCAATTTCATTACATTTTTTTGTGATTTTTTTAAAGTTCAATTTCTATCCTCTTTTTTGCGGTCTTTAAAGAAATCAGCCCAATAAGGGTTTTCTTTGTCAAAGATTTCTTTTTGTTCTTTGTTCAGCTTTTTTGGATAGTCTTTGAATAAGTTGAAAATTATTTTTTTGTCAAAACTGAATCTGAAATCATCCATAACTTCAGATTCTACCCACCAAATTTTTTGAGTTGAATCATTTTTGTAAAATGTTACACCATCAACTGTTTCAGAAACAGCTTCTCCTTTAAATTCAAACGGTTCCTCAAGATCTTTCAAAAGGTCATATTTTTCTTCCTTACTCATCCTCATCCTCCCTTCTTTCGCTCAAGCAGCAATTATTGTAGCTGACAACTTTTTGATTGCAAAAAATCTCGTTGTATGTAAAATCTGTCGTTTTATTTATCAAAGGAGCATAAAATGCCGAGCATTGAAGAAACAATCAAAGAGAAACTTTCGGAAATCGAGCAGAAGCATAATGTAAAGATAATTTATGCCTGTGAAAGCGGCAGCCGCGCGTGGGGTTTTGCTTCTCCTGACAGCGATTACGACGTGCGTTTTGTCTATGTGCGGGATATCCGCGACTATCTGAGGCTTGATGCCGTCCGAGATGTGATCGAATATGAACTCAACGATATTTATGACATCAACGGCTGGGATATAAAAAAGCTGCTTCTGCTTCTTGCAAAATCGAATCCCGTGATTTTCGAATGGGCCGATTCGCCGGTGGTTTACCGTACGACCGGAGACTGGCAGCGGGTAAAAAGCATAATGCCTGAATATTTTTCGGAAAAACGGATGCTTTACCACTACATTTCGATTGCGAAAAACAACCTTCGCGCATATTTCAAAGAGGATAGCGTCATCCTCAAAAAGTATCTTTATGTTCTGCGTCCGATCTTTGCGTGCCGCTGGATCCTCGAGAAAAAGAGCCCGCCGCCGACACTTTTTTCAAAACTTTACACGGGTTCCATGCCCAGTGAGATCGAAGACGATTTTATGCGGCTTTTAGAGGCGAAAAAGCACAATCTGGAAAAGACCGAAGGTCCTCACATCAAAACTCTTGACGATTTCATTCAACAAAATATTGCCGAAATCGAAAAAATCCTGCAGACAAAAAGCGAAGAATATCCGTCAAATTGGGATAGTCTAAACAAAGTTTTTCTGGAAAATCTTCTGTAGCACAAAAACTTTTCCAAAAGATTCATCTGACACCATTTTTATCTTGTCGTTTGTCTATTTTTTTGTATATTCAGCCGATTTATGAACTTTTTGTGGAGTTGAAAATGGCTTTTCCCGATAAAATTTCTGAAAAAAGTGTAAATACCGTCCGTGTTTTGTCAGCAGACATGATCCAGAAGGCTAATTCGGGTCATCCCGGGCTTCCGATGGGGGCTGCACCTTTTGCATACACGCTTTGGAAGAGACATCTGAAAGTCGCTCCGACAGATCCTGACTGGATCGACCGCGACCGTTTCGTTCTTTCAGCGGGTCACGGCAGTGCGCTTCTCTATTCGATGCTCCATCTTGCCGGATACAAACTTTCGATGGACGATCTGAAGAATTTCAGGCAGTTAGGCAGTAAGACTCCGGGTCATCCCGAATTCGGCGTAACTCCGGGTGTGGATGCTTCTACTGGTCCGCTCGGTCAGGGTGTTGCAAATGCAGCCGGCATGGCGATTGCCGAAAGAATGCTCGCAGCGCGCTTCAATAGACCCGGTTTTGAGATCATAAATCACTACACTTACGCACTTTTGGGTGACGGCTGCCTGATGGAGGGGATCGCTTCCGAAGCCGCATCATTGGCGGGGCATCTCAAGCTCGGGAAGCTCATTCTGCTTTACGATTCAAACGATATTTCACTCGACGGCCCGACTGCGATAACTTTCACCGAAGACGTAAAAAAACGTTTCGAAAGCTACGGATTTCAGGTCCTCACCGTTGCTGACGGCAACAGCGATCTCAAATCGATCGACCGCGCGATAGCAAAGGCGAAAAAAGAGCAGACGAAACCGACTCTCATAATTTTCAAAACCACGATAGGCTTCGGTTCTCCGAACAAGGCCGGGAGCTCTTCATCCCACGGTTCTCCGCTTGGTGCCGACGAACTTGCGGCGGTAAAAAAAGGTTTCGGAATGGATCCCGAAAAGTTTTTCTTTGTCGATGACGATGTTAAAAAGGATTTTGCTTCGATAAAACGCACCGGAAAGAGAGCTGTCGCGGCTTGGAATAAACTTTTTGCCGAATATGCGGAAAAATATCCGCAGGAAGCGGCTCAATTCAAGGATATGCAGGAACTTAAAGTTGAAAATCTGGACAAGATCCTTCCCAAATTCGAAGCGGGAACGAAAATGGCGACCCGTGCTGCAGACGGAAAAGTCCTTGCGGCTCTCGGCAAAGCCGTTCCGTGGCTTGTAGGCGGCGACGCAGACCTCAGCTGCTCGACGAAAACGACGATCTCCGGCGAAAAATGGATCTCTGCAGACGATTTTTCGGGCAAAAACATTCACTTCGGAGTCAGGGAACACGCGATGGGAGCTATCGCAAACGGCATTTTCTACCACGGAATGCTCAAACCCTACACCGGCACGTTCTTCTCGTTCGTCGACTATATGCGCCCACCGATAAGGCTTGCAGCACTTGCAAAACTCGGCCCGGTATTCCTTTTCACACACGATTCTCTTGCAGTAGGCGAGGACGGTCCGACACACCAGCCGGTAGAACAGCTTGCGTCCATCCGCTGCATTCCGGGGCTTGAAGTATGGCGTCCGGCAGATGCGAACGAAGTTTCAGTCGCATGGAAATATATCCTTGAAAATAAAAATCAGCCCGTTGCCCTCATTCTGACCCGTCAGGATGTTTCGGTCATTGACAGAACGAAATACGCCGCAGCAGAAAACGCGCTCAAAGGTGCTTACGCAATTCTTGAAGAGGCTGCTCCCGAACTCATTCTCATTGCGACAGGTTCGGAAGTCCATATCGCGCTTGAGGCTGCCGAAACTCTTAAGAAAGAGGGCAGAAAAGTGAGAGTCATCAACATGGTTTCACGTGAAACATTTGAAAAACAGCCCGAAAAATACAGGGAATCCGTGCTTCCGAAAAGTGTCAAAAACCGCATAGTCATCGAAGCGGGAGCAAGTTTCGGCTGGGAAAAATATGCAGGAGAAGAAGGAAAAATAATCGCAGTCGATACTTTCGGAACTTCCGCACCGGGAAGCCTGGTCATGGAAAAATACGGCTTCACCGCTGAAAACATCGTCAAAGCGGCAAAATCCAGATAATGACTGGCAGAATGCAATGCTGAATCAGTTTTCAAGAACACAGCTTCTTTATGGAGAAAGGGTCATGCGGTATTTTGCTTCCTGCCGCATTGCCGTGTTCGGGATCGGCGGGGTCGGCGGATATACTGTGGAAGCCCTTGCCCGTTCCGGGATCGGAGCGCTTGATCTGATCGATGACGACAAGGTCTGCCTGACCAATCTCAACCGGCAGATACTGGCTACTATGAAGACGGTCGGCAAATATAAAGTGGATGTCGCCGAGGAACGAATACACGAGATCAATCCCGACTGCAAAGTCAGAACTTATAAGACCTTCTATCTTCCCAATACTCAGGATCTCTTTGATTTCAGTGAGTATGACTACATAGTAGATGCCATTGATACCGTGACCGGAAAACTCACCATCGTCGGGAATGCAAATAAAGCCGGAGTTCCCGTGATCTCATCCATGGCTGCCGGCAATAAAATCGATCCTTCGGCATTTGAAGTCGCGGATATTTATGAAACATCGATATGCCCGCTGTCGAAAATCATGCGGAAGGAATGCAGAAAACGCGGGATCAGATCCCTGAAAGTGGTCTATTCTAAAGAGAAACCGGTCAGACCTCTGGAAGACATGTCAATCAGTTGCCGGATGCACTGTATCTGCCCGCCCGGAACAGCCAGAAAATGTACTGAACGCAGAGATATCCCCGGATCCACGGCATTTGTCCCTTCTGTTGTCGGTCTCATCATAGCCGGAGAGATCATCAATGACCTTGCCGCAAAGGCGGAAAGAGTTGAAATATAGTGAGCAAATATTTTTTGATTAATACCCGTTCGGGTTGTTTTTCTGCCAGTTCCAGCTGTCGCGGCACATTTCGACGATGCCGTTTTCTGCCTTCCAGCCGAGTTCTTTTTCGGCTTTTTTGGGGGATGAGTAGCACTGAGCGATGTCGCCGGGGCGTCTCGGGCCGATTTTGTATGGGATTTTGAGATCGTTGGCTTCTTCAAATGCGTGAACGATGTCGAGAACGCTGTAACCAGTGCCTGTTCCCAGGTTATAGATTTCGACTCCGCACTTTTTTTCGATCGCTGAGAGTGCTTTGACGTGACCTTTCGCGAGATCTACAACATGGATATAGTCGCGGATACCCGTGCCGTCGTGGGTTTTGTAGTCGTTTCCGAAAACGGTCAGATGATCAAGTTTCCCCGCTGCGACCTGCGTGATGTATGGCATGAGATTGTTCGGGATCCCTTTCGGATCTTCGCCGATAAGCCCCGATTTGTGCGCTCCGACGGGGTTGAAGTAGCGCAGAAGCACGATATTCCAAGGATCCGGGTCATTCGTTTTCACGTCTGCTGTATGAAAATCGATAAGGATCTCTTCAAGCATCGATTTGGTCTGGCCGTAAGGATTGGTGCATTTGCCTTTCGGACACTCTTCTGTGATGGGAACGAATGCCGGATCGCCGTAAACAGTAGCCGAAGAACTGAAAATTATGTTTTTGCAGTTTGCCGAGCGCATCGCATCAAGCAGGATCAAAGTTCCGCAAATATTGTTTTCGTAATAAATCCACGGCTTTATAACAGATTCTCCTACAGCTTTGAACCCTGCAAAATGTATGCAGCAGTCAAATTTATTTTCTGAAAAAATGCACGTCATTGCCTCTTTGTCGCGGATATCGGCTTCATAGAATTTAATTTTTGTGCCTGTGATCTGCTCAACTCTTGCGATTGCCTCAGGTTTTGAGTTTGAGAAATTATCAACGATAACGACGCCGTGTCCGGCATTGATGAGCTCGACGACGGTATGAGAGCCGATATATCCGGCTCCTCCGGTTACCAGAATGTTCATATCAACTCCTTGAATTTATTTATTAAATTATTCGTTGAAGAATCGTGGCTCGTAACTTTTCCCGCACTTTTGAGTTCCGGCAGGATTTTTGTCGCGAGCTGTTTTCCGAGTTCGACTCCCCACTGGTCGAAGCTGAAAACATTCCAGATGAGCCCCTGAGTGAAGATTTTGTGTTCGTAAATCGCAATGAGTGCACCTAAAGTGTGCGGCGTGATTTTTTTCACGAGTATCGAATTTGTCGGTCTGTTTCCGCTGAATACCTTGAACGGAAGGAGCTTTTCTATCTCTTCGGGCGATTTTCCCGCCTTTTCAAGTTCAGCTTTTGCTTCTTCTTCTGTTTTTCCGTTCATAAGCGCTTCAGTCTGGGCGAAAAAGTTCGCGAGCAGCTTTACGTGGTGGTCTCCGACAGGGTTGTGAGATATTGCAGGAGCTATAAAATCTGCCGGAATGAGCTTTGTGCCCTGATGGATCAGCTGATAAAAGGCGTGCTGCCCGTTCGTTCCCGGCTCTCCCCAGATTATCTGACCGGTCTGGTAGTCAACAGGTTTTCCAGATCTGTCGGTGCTTTTGCCGTTTGATTCCATGTCTCCCTGCTGCAGGTATGCGGCAAAGCGGTGCATATACTGGTCATAAGGAAGGATCGCGTGAGTCTCTGCACCGAAAAAGTTGTTGTACCAAACCCCTAAAAGCCCTAAAATCACAGGGATATTCTTTTCAAAAGGCGCGGTTTTGAAATGCTTGTCCGCCGAATATGCTCCCTTGAGCAGATCTTCAAAATTTTCATATCCGATAACGCAGGCGATGCTTAAGCCTATTGCGCTCCAGAGCGAATATCTGCCGCCTACCCAGTCCCAGAATTCGAACATGTTTTCCGTGTCGATCCCGAACTCCGCTACCGCTTTCGTGTTGGTCGAAAGGGCTGCGAAATGTTTTGCGATGTCACGCTCCGAGCCGCCGTTATCCAGAAACCATTTTTTTGCGGTGTTAGCGTTCGTCATCGTTTCAAGAGTGGTGAAAGTCTTTGACGCGATGAGGAAAAGCGTCGTTTCGGGATTGAGTTTTTTCAAAGTTTCTGCAATATGCGTTCCATCGATATTGGAAACGAAAAATACACGCAAACCCTCTTTCCAAAAGGGTTTTAGAGCTTCTGTAACCATCACGGGGCCCAAGTCGCTGCCGCCGATTCCGATATTTACGATATCTGTCACCGGTTTTCCCGAAAAACCGATCCATTTTTTGTTTGAAACTTTGTCGGCGAATGTTTTCATGCGGTTTTGAACGCGCCTGATATCCTCTTTGATGTTACGGCCGTCAACGATTATCGGATCATCCGAAAAATCGCGGAGAGCAGTATGCAGAACGGCTCTTTTTTCGGTCTCGTTTATCTTGTCTCCGCGGAACATTGCCGCGATCCCCTCTTTGAGTCCTGCTTCTCCGGCCAGATCGAAGAGAGTTTTCATAACATTTTCATCGATCAGGTTTTTTGAGTAATCGAAAAAAATATCGTCGAAGGAAACGGAAAACCTGTCCGCTCTTTCGGGATTTTCCTTAAAAAGTTCTCTCAAATCAAAAGATCGGTTTTTTTTAATATTTTCAAGAGTTTTCCATGATTTGAGTTGTTTCGGGTCATTTTTCGGCAGCATTTTTCCTCCTTAATTTCCACTTTCCGAAATATCTTCTTCCTTTACTTTGAAAATAAGATAAAAACCTAAGAAAACAAGAATGATTTCCATGATTTGTCCCATTGTAATGAAATTGAAGACAAGCGGCTCTTCGCGGGAAAGTTCTATAAAGAAATTGAAAAATCCGTAACCGGCAAGGACTGTTCCTGCGATGATGTTCTTTTTAACTTTGAACTTATTCATAAGAACTACACCGATAAAAAGCATCAGCATCGAAAAAACGATGTAAAGCTGCGTCGGATGTACCGGCATTGATGCGACATAGCGCGACGGAAGCAGCGACTGGGCGTAATGCTGTCTTGACGCAAGGCTTGCCGGCGGATATTTTATCGCAAAAATCCCTTCAGAAAGTTTGCCGAAGCAGCACCCTTTGAGAAAACAGTTGATTCTGGCAAGCGCCGCGAAAAGCGGGAAGGGATAAAGAATTGCAAAAGTGAGTTTTTTCGCATCTTTCAAAGCAAACAGAAGAACAATCGAAAGGATGAGTATGCCGCCCGTTATCGAAAAACCTTTGAATGCAACGATCAGCGCTGTTTTCAACATGGCAAAACTGTTTATGCTTTTGATCAGTTTACCTGCAGATGACAGAAACGGAAACAGCTTTCCCGAAACCACGATTATCAAGAGCGGCGCGATTGCAGCTCCGAGCAGCGAAAAAATGCCGGTTTTCACTAAAATTTTTCTGTTTTTTTTGATGCTGGTCTTTTTTCTTACCAATAAAAACCAGATCAGAACATCCAGTAAAAACAGGAACGGAGTAATATATCCGGTGATGTCTACCGCTCCGTAAGAAAGCCAGTTCAACATGTTTTACCTCAACAAAAAAACGATGAATTATAATGATTTAAACAAAAATAAACAGAAAAAAGGAAACACTTTCTCAGGAAGTTCTCCTTTAATTGAAAGCCGGATGTATTTCCCGGAAATCATTTCTTTTCCGTCAGTTTTTCATACATTTTGAAAAGTTCAGCCACAATTTCAGCTTCTGTCATTTTCGGATCGAAGCCGTAAGCAGTCGTAACGGCTTTATCGTTTTCTCTGTGGGCTTTGCGGAGTTCAGGCGGCATCAGTGTTTCATCGTACAAATCTGCAAGAGAAGAATCAGGATATTTTGCGCGGGCATCTAAAATCGCCTGAGCAGATGTTCTATGTCGGAGCGCACGCGGCTCGCGTGCATTTTTCTGCGGGCAAGCTCTCCGCTTTCCAATAAAACTTCCGGCCACGGAAAGTTGTTGTAAACAATGTCTTTTGAATAGCGGTATCTGCTTTCAAGACGCCCGCAGACAACTCTTATCCAAGCGTTGTGAACAGACGAAGTCAACACCCCGAAATGATAAAGCGTGGCATCAGGGATCATATTTACCTGATTACTGCAAAGATTGTCCGGTGTCATAAAGCCGACCGGAACATAAATTCGTTTTTCCGAAGAAACTACCGGAACAATCAGAAAATTTGTTGTCGGAATAACTTCAAGTCCGAATCTTGCCGGATATAAAGCCGCTTTGACAGTTGCCGCTCTTTTACTGGCAAGGCGATACTGTTTCACCGCTTCCAAAATTTTCATACAACTTTTCATTTTATGAAGTTCTGAAGGCGAACAATTTCCCAAATATAAACACCAGCGCGGAGAATTATACAAAAACTCCTCAGCTCCATACCAAGTGCGAAAAAATTTTTCTGACAAAGGTTCTGTTTTTACAAATTCAGTTTTTTCTTCATCTGTAAATATAAATTCGTCGTTGTCGATACGCTGGCTGCCAGTAAGAAGCGGCGGTACACTGTACAAAGGTACAGTCCGCTTTTCGATAAAAATATTCGGAGCATCAAGCAGATAGCCGTTTATGTTTTCAGCCTCGATTTTTTCCTGTTCATTCACAAAAATGATTTTCGGTTCTTTATTTTCAGCGGCACTGAATCCTATTATCACACAATGAACTGCCGCCATATTTTTCTTATCCGATGTTTCATTCGCCCATTTGAATGTCCGCCATGCGAAATCAAAATGAAGCCCGTCTGCAAAAAGCGGTTTCCACAGATTTGCTACAGATGCTCCCTGCGTGACGGAATTTG
>CAJOMF010000028.1 GCA_905235605.1 uncultured bacterium | reverse complement strand
AAATAGTTGATAAGGGCGCCCAACAACGCACCCAGGGTGCCAAAGAGGACGATAAGCCACACTTTCATACCCCCACGGGTGTCGGGATTACAAGCCACATAGACTGCCGGCGGGATGACCACTTCAGAAGGGAATGGGATGAAGGAGCTTTCGAGGGTCATAAAAGCCATGACCGCCCCATAGTTCATGTGGGCATCGTACCACGTGAGGAGCTGTGTGAGAAGGGCCGTAGTGTCGGCATCCGAGCCTCTCACCTGTTCTGCAATATGCTGTTCGTCAACAGTGGCGGCTGAGAGCGGAGCCACCATCGCCAGCAACATAAGAAGGAGAAGTAGTTGTTTCTTCATATATCAGTTGTCATTTTTCAGTATTATATAGATCCACCCATTGCCGAATGGCCGCAACCAATTCGGCATCGGCAGCCAATTCCGGATAGTCCCGGAGCATCCTTGGGAATTGGGAAGCATACAGAGGGGCATTGTTCTGGAGGATGTCGAACATTCTGTTGGCTTCGGCAGCATCCTGCGAAGTGACTCTGAGAAGGACCCTGTTTTCGGGGCTCATCGTCGTTTCCCAGAGCTGCTCGGGGTTCATTTCACCGAGACCTTTATAGCGCTGTATCTTCTGACCTTCCTTAGCGATGTTGAGGACTGTGTTTAGAAGCTCTCTCCAGCCCGTAACTTCGGTCGATTCTTCTTTCGCGACATTTTTGATCTCGTATTTCTGCGAGCCGTAAGCCATCATCTTTTCACGAAGTGCGTTGATGAGTGTGATCTCGGAATTATGGGTGTATTTCTGATCGACTACGCTTACTTTCTCTACTCCGAGAGTTGTCGTGTAGATCTTCATCTTGAATTCGCCCTGAACTCTCGTGTTTTCCTCAAGTTCCATTCTGAACGGAGCTTTCTGCGGGAAATTCTGCTCCATGTAAGCCTTGATGAGCTCCCATTTTTCCCAGAGATTTGTCTCCGATCTGAAATCGTCTTCAACAAGAGTGGTCGTTGCCGCTATCGATTCAACGATCGCCGAATCGTAGATGAATTCCGTCTTCGAAAGGTTTGCGTTGAGATCAACCAGAAGTTCGACGTACTGTTTGAGACCCGCTTCGTCAAGTTCGGTGTCGCCGATCTTCAGCGTAAGTCCCTGAATGCCTGTATCGATGAGGTAATCCTGAAATTCCTTCTCATCCTTGACGTAAGTTATCTTCTTGTTTTTCGTGATGCCGTAAAGCGGCGGCTGAGCGACATAGAGATAACCTCTTTCGATGACTTCGGGCATGTGGCGGTAGAAAAGTGTGAGGATAAGAGTCATGATGTGCGCACCGTCGACATCGGCATCTGTCATGATGATGATCTTGTGGTAGCGCAGCTTTTCGATGTTGAACTCTTCCTTGCCGATTCCCGTTCCCAGAGCGGCGATGATCATCGTGATCGTTTCGCTCTTCAAAAGTTTGTCGAGACGCGCCTTTTCGACGTTGAGGATCTTACCGCGGAGCGGAAGTATCGCCTGCGTGCGGCGGTCTCTGCCCTGTTTTGCCGAACCGCCTGCCGAGTCACCCTCTACTATGAAAAGTTCCGAGAAGGCCGGGTCTTTTTCGGTGCAGTCTGCAAGTTTGCCGGGAAGGGCAGTGCTGTCGAGAGCGCCTTTTCTTCTTACGAGTTCACGCGCCTTTCTCGCAGCCTCTCTCGCAGCAGTCGCCTCGATGATCTTGTCGATTATCGTTTTCGCGATGTCGGGGTTCTCCTCAAGGTAGATCGTGAGAGCATCGACTATCGACTTTGAAACGAAAGCCTGAATTTCGGAACTTACGAGCTTGTCTTTCGTCTGCGAACTGAATTTCGGATCTGCCATTTTGACCGAAAGGACTGCAGTGAGACCGTCTCTGACGTCGTCGCCGTTGATCGAATCGACGATCTTGTCGTTCTTGATGTTTTCCTTGATGTAGTTTATGAAGACTTTCGTGATCCCGAGTTTGAATCCCGCAAGGTGCGTTCCGCCGTCACGGTTGTAAATATTGTTCGTGTAGCAGAATATCTTTTCGGTGTAGGCCGTTGTCCACTGCATCGCGATATCGACCGTGAGATCGCCTTTCTCTTCGTGGTTCGAGACCGTGATGATATCAGGATGGAGCCCTGTCGTGTTTTCGTTCAGATATGCGACATAAGCCTTGATCCCGCCTTCGTAGTGGAACTCGAACTCCTGTCCGACTCTTTCGTCAAGCAGATAGATCCTTACGCCGCTGTTGAGGAAAGCCATCTCGCGGAGCCTCTGCTCGACTTTCTTGAGGTCGAAAGTGGTCATCGAGAAAATCTCGGGGTCTGGCTTGAAAGTGACTTTCGTCCCGTGTTCGTCGGTAACGCCTACTTTTTCAAGCGGAGCCTCGGGAGTGCCGCGGTGGTAGGTCTGCCTGTAGATGCCGCCCTGACGCTTGATCTCAAGATCGAGAGTTTCCGAAAGGGCGTTTACGCAGCTGACGCCGACACCGTGAAGACCGCCGGAAACTTTGTAGGCGTTGTTGTCGAACTTACCGCCGGCGTGAAGGACAGTCATGATGACTTCTGCTGCCGAGCGGTGCTCTTCAGCGTGCATGTCGACCGGGATGCCTCGTCCGTTATCCTTTATCGTGATACTTTCGTCAACATGGATGTAAACGGAAATTTTGTCGCAGTAGCCGGCAAGAGCTTCATCGATACTGTTGTCAACAACTTCATAAATCATGTGGTGGAGACCGCTCCCGTCATCCGTGTCTCCGATGTACATTCCAGGTCTTTTTCTGACCGCTTCCAGACCCTTCAGAACGTGGATGCTGGACGCGCCGTAATCCTGTTCCGCCTGAGCCTGAGAGATGTTTTTTTCTTCGTTAAGATCTGTCATGAAAACCTCCTTAATAAACAGACAAAAGATTATATTTATCGAATCGCAAAAATCAAATTTTATCGAAGAAAAAAATCAATGATTTTTAGGACATATATGATTTTTCCGGCTCAAAAAACCGATTTGTAAGTGCTTGATTTTATTTGGTTTTTTGGGAGGTAAAATTTTTGAGCGAAAAAACGGCCGTTTTTTGGGCAAAACTGCATTTTTTTGTGGTAAAAATTTGTGATTTTTCAGGGTGAAAAATTACGATTTTTTTAATTGAAAAAGCGGTTCTCCGGCGCGGATTTTTTCACCTGCTCCGATGTTTGCTTTTTCGACTGCTTCTTCGGGAACGAGAAGAACGATAGTCGAACCCATTTCAAACATTCCGAGCTCGTCGTTCTGCGAATATTTCACATCGTTTTTAACCCATTCGTCAGAGAAGTTTTCAGTGAAATTCATTTTTATCGACCCCACGAAAGTCGCTCCGACCGCGGTGTAGAAGTAGTTGAAATCTTCAGCTTTGAATTTGGCGACGACGCGCTCGTTTCTGATGAAGAGCCTGTCGATATTCTCAAGCCCGAAAGAATTTACAGGAAAAAGCCTCCAGCCCGTGTGGATATGCGCCGCGACAGTCGAATCAACGGGGACATGGAAACGGTGATAGTCGCGCGGTGAAAGATAGATCGTGGCAAGCCAGAAACCTTTTTCGAAAGGAAGCTCCTTTTTGACAAGATCCGAAACGAGATAGTTTTTCCCTTTTACCTGCGTCGCGACATCGGCGTGGATGTTTTCGAGAACGCTGACGACACCGTCACACGGCGAAAGGAAAGCCTTTTTGTCCTCTTTCAGCGGACGGACGTAAGGATCGAGCTTTCTTGTGAAGAAAGCGCAGAGGGAATCGTAGTCAAAAAGCTCTCCCTCAAAGTTTTTCATATCTATTTCGTAATGCGAGGCATAAATCCTGATCGCTTTCTGAATCAGAACTGCCGGAAATTCCAGTTTTGTGATTTTGCCCCAGATCCTGCTCAAAACAGGAAAGGAAATGATGAAAAGAATCAACTGCTTTACAAATCTCATGAAAAACTCCAAAAACCAAAAATCGCGGGATTATAATAATTTTTTTCGGCGCCGCAAATCTTGCCGAGATTCCGAGATCCCGAGATCCCGTGATCCCGAAGCGGAGCAACCGAGATCCCGTGATCCCGAAAAATCCCGGCGCCAGAAGAAAAAATTTGACTTTTGACAAATTTTTTCTAAACTCCCGCCCCGATGGTGCTACCGTGGCTCAGTCGGTAGAGCAGCTGATTCGTAATCAGCAGGTCGGGTGTTCGAGTCACCTCGGTAGCTCCATTTCTTTTTTTAATCCCCAAAATTTGGTCGTGATCCCGAAGCGCGCAGTCTTGCCGTGATCCCGAGATCCCGTTATCCCGGAGCGCGCAGTTTTTCAGATTATTTCGTCGATCCTTCCGGAACGATTACGTTGATGAGGTGGCTGGAAAGGTAGGAACCGTTTCCGAGAACTGTTGCGTGAGCGTCGAATTTGAGGAAAGAGTTCGTGGTGTTGACACAGAAGTCGTTGTAAAAATGAACATCGAAGGTAACTTCTGCATCCTGCGGAACCGAGAAGAAAGTCGTTTCATCATGTTCGATCGTTTCAGGATCGGACGAAAGTGCTTTCGATGATTTTACGAACTCTGCAGCATTTACGCCGTTGCACTCATCATCGCTGATTCCGCCTGTCGTGACATCCATGTCGATCCATTCGGTGAGCTGCTGTATTGCTGTTGTGATGTCGCCGCCGATGCCTGTTCCGTCAGCCTTTTCTGTGTGGTAAAGGAACGGATTGCCGTTTGCGTCAAGAGAACCTGTTGCCTGAGCAAATGCCGTAAACCAGTTCTTTGCAGAATCGGTTTTTTTGCCGTTGTCATCGAAACCTGAATCGATACCGATGAATTTTGCGCCGACACCGTTCATCGCGGCGATCGCAAGATCTTTCGAAAGTTCTTTTGTTCCGGCATCAAACATGCAGGATGTGCTGAGAGTTATCTGCGAGCCGTAGGGAACGCAGTCATCCGAATCTTCGTCTGTGATTACAACGAAAATGGGCATCGATTTCTTTCTCATGCAGAGTGCGCCCGCCGTTCCGAGTTTATCTGCACCCGAGCAGTCAGCCTTTGCAACGTTGTATTTCGCGCTGTGCATAACTCCGAACAGAGGATCCTGACATTTGTTCATGCCGCACGGAAGCATGCTTCCTGTGTAAGCCTCGCCTGTTGCAGCAAGGTATATCGCGTAGATCGCAAGTTCGTTGCCCTGGTTGCCTTTAAGGTTTCCGATCGCATCCTGAACCAGAGCTGGATCGGTAGTCATCGTCTGTTCTACGACATAAGGTGTTTCCCAGCCGAATCTGACAAGACCGAAAGAAGCGTAATTCGGGTTGTCGGCAAACTGGTTTGCAATAGCTCCGACAACTTTGTCTTTGACTTCTTCCCTGAGTTTTTCGATTTCGTCGCCCATTGAACCTGAGTCGTCGAAGAAAATCGCTACATCGATAGCTTCGATCTTCGTCGAGAAAGTAAGAGTTCTTGTTACGTCCGCCGGAGCGTTGTAGGGAAGAACGACATAGAAAAGACCGTCAGGAATGTGATCGCCGTCGTCAAGCGGATCTGAGCCGTAAGCTATCTCTGCAAGGTCGTCGTCACCGTCGCCGTCAGTATCGTGTTTGAGCGGATCGGTACCGTTTTCCTTCTCTTTTTTGTCGGAAAGACCGTCGTTATCGCTGTCTCTGTCGAGGAAATCGGGAATACCGTCGCCGTCTGTGTCTCTGCAGGGCTGTTCAGGGCATTCTTCTCTGTCGGGAATACCGTCGCCGTCGCTGTCTGTGTCAAGGCAGTTCGGAAGCGAGTCGCCGTCAAGGTCTTCACAGCCTTCGACACCGTTCGGGATACCGTCGCCGTCATCATCGTCACCGTCAGGACCGCACATGCAGGTTTCTGCAGGTTCATCAGTGTCAGGATCTGTGTCGGAAGAAGTCGGATCAGCATCTCCGGTATCAGTATCTGTGTTTGTGTCAGTATCGGGGTCTCCCGTATCTGTATCTGTGCTGGGATCGGTTGTGTCCGAAGAAGTGTCAGCTTCCGTATCATTCGTGTCCTGCGGTTCATCATCGTCGCTTGAGCATGCCGCGAAGAAGCAGCAGAATGCTAAAGCCGTTAATAATGCGATTAAATGTTTTTTCATAAAAACCTCCTTAAAAAGTGTAAAAAACATCAACGGCGCGGATTATACCTGAAAAAATAATAAAAAAAAGTCTTTTTTTGGCGGTTTTTCAGGAATTGAAAATAAATAAAACTAATCGTCGAAGTCATCTTCTTCGTTCTTGTCTTCGCCTTTCGTGAAAGTTACAAACTTGGAAACAGTTTTGGTTTTTGCATCCGGTCCGGTTACGGCAACGGAAATCCGGTTGTATTTTTTCTTCATTTCGACGTTTACGCCGATACTTTCCGTTTTTTCGTCTTTTTCTATCCTTTTGTAGAAAACTTTTTTGCCGTTGAGGAAGACGAACGCGTCCTTTACCTCGTCGGGATTGATCCCGAATTCTATTCTGACCGTTTTCTGATCGGTGATGAGCGGTGTCGTATCCAGAGTTATTTTCGGCATAGCAAGCGGATATTCGTTTGCGGTTTTTATTTCAGCTTTTCCTTTTGCCTGTGCCGCGTTTTCAGCTTTTACCCAGAAACCGTTGCTGAGAAGCATCGCGCCGCCGCATTTCCCTGCTGCATCAATGTTTCCTTCAGCCTCAACAAAGGCGATTTTCGTCGAAAGGTCGGATGCGCTGAAAAGTTCCGTTCCTTTAGCGAGCGCCACCTTTGATTTTGCCTCTTCAAAAGTACATTTCGCCGCATCAGCAAAGGGGATGTCGAACTCTGCACTGTATTTCAGCTTGTAGTCGTAAACCGAAAGGGAAAGTTTCTGTTTGATCAAATCCTCTTTTTTAGCCGGAACTTCGGTTTTGAAGGTGAATTTCACATTCATCGATTTTCCCGGTTCGAGCGTGAACGAGTTCGTGCCGTTTTCGATGAAGATCTCTTCGGTGTCGTTGGTGTTTATGAGCATAGCCTTTCCTTCGAGGACGGCGCCTTTGCCAACGTTGGTTATCATGAGGGTGAGTTCTGCCGATTCGCCGCTCTGGATGAAGCCGTCACGGTTTCCGCTCGTTTCAGCTGCAACTATTGCAAATTTGAGGTCGGGCTGCTCGACAGGAAGCGTTTCGACCATGAATTTTTCGGTTTTTATCTCTTTTTTCTTTTCCGGTTCGTTGAGATAGAGTTTCATGACTCCTTCGGTTTTCTGCCACTGAACCGATTCCGGCAGTTTGACGTTGACGGTGCGTTCTACCGAGCCGCTGAATGTTCCAAACGGGATCTCGATCCGCCTGAGATTCTTTATCGGAGACTCGAAAACGCCGAGAAGGTTTTCGATCTCGCCTTCGATCTCGGCTTTGAAGGTGAATTTTGCCGTTTCGCCGCCTTTGAATTTTCCGTCGCTCAGCATCGTGACTTTCAAAGTGTCTGTTTTCGGCTGTGCGAGAGAGACTTTTTCCTTCCAGTTTATGCTGTTTTCATGCAGTTTTGCGAGGATCTTTTTCCACTCTTCGTCCTTTATCACCAGAGAGCTTTCGTAGTCTTTTTTACTTTGGGTCATCTGCTGCGCTATTTTTACGGCGATCTCTATCTCTTCATCGCTTCTGAACTCGTCGTCCTTCTGTTCGCGGCGCTCCTTGATTATCGTTTTGACGTCTTTGTACTCTTTGAAATAATGGATGGTGGTTCTCGGTTTTTCGACAGTTTTCGGCGCATACCGGCTGACGATATGCTCTTCGAGGTCGCCTTCCTTCAGAATGTTTTCGCCCGAATCGAAGACCGAGATCTTGTCGGGATGGATGAAAACGGCTCTCGTTTCGATGTCAGGCGTGATGCCGACCGACTGGATCGAAATGTTTCCTGGAGTGAGATACTCGGCGATAGTGAGCTTCATTCCGCCGCCGCCGGGAGTGCCGATTATCGTCTGGACGCTTCCTTTTCCGAAGCTTTTTCTGCCGAGAACAGTAGCCCTGCCGTTCTTTTTGAGAGCCGCCGTGACGATCTCGGTCGCCGAAGCGGAACCTTCGTTTATCATGACGATTATCGGAATATCGAGGATGTCACCGCGTTTTTTCTTCGCGTAGTTCACTTCGATCTCCTCGTCGTCTTCTACTGTTGAAACGATGACTCCTTTGTCGAGGAAAATATCGCTTATCGCTATTGCCTGAGAGAGAAGTCCGCCGGAGTTGTTGCGCATGTCTAAAACGAGGGCTTTCATCCCTTTTTTCCTGAGTCCGTCGAGCTCTTCGATAAGAGTGGAGTAGGTGTTTTCCATGAATCCTGAAAGGTTGATGTATCCTATTCCCGGCTGCGGCATTGCGGCAAGGACTGACGTGATTTTGATGACGGCGCGGACTATTTCGAATTTGAGAAGTTCCGGCACGCCTTCACGCCTGATCATCAGCGTTATCGGAGTTCCCGGTTCGCCTCTCATTTTGCTGACAGCCTTGTCGAGAGTGAGGTTTACAGCCGAAGTGTCGTCGATCTGGACGATCACGTCGTTTGCCTCGATCCCCGCTTTTGTCGCCGGAGTCCCTTTCATCGGGGAAATTACCGTGATCTCGCCGTTGTCGTTCATGCCGACCACGATACCCAGACCGCCGAAGTTGCCGCCAGTCGATTTTTCGAAGTCTTCGAAATCTTTCGGCGTGAAGATGTATGAGTGAGGATCGAGTTTCTTGAGGATCCCGTTTATCGCGATATATTCGATATCATCCTTCGTGAGCGGAGGCTCCGGAACATACTCTTTGTCAAGATGGATATAGACCGATCTGAGAGCGTAGGCAACATCTACGACATCGCGCAGACTTTTAACTTTTATAACGTGTTTCTGGTTGTAAATCTGTAAATTTATTACCTTTTTCTCTTTGTCGTAAGAGATGAGAGTCTCCGGGAGGGAATCCTGAACGGCATCAAGTGCGTAGGTCAGAAGATCTGCAACTTTGATTTTTGATTTGTCGAGATAGCGTTTTTCGGCAGTTTTGAGAGCGAAAACCGTTATTTCCCCCTTTTGCAGCGACGCATCTTTTGTTAGCCACGAATTGTGCCCGAAATAGCCTGCATTGAGAACGAACGCAAGGAACAAAACGAGCAGGATCGCCAATTTCTTCTTCATTTTTCCCCCTTTATCTCCATTTTTTTATCAAAATCCGATTTTCAGCGCATTCATAATAAACTCGATCTTACCCATAAAAAGAATAAGTCTCGAAAGCAGAGTATAAGCAAAAGCCGAGCCTATTGCAACTAATATGAAGAACCTTCCTATTTCGCCCGTTGTGTTTATAAAACGGTTGTTGTTCCTGTGGCGCGCGACCAGAAACATTATTGCCGAGGTTATACATACAATGCTGAGGAGCGCGTTTATCGTCATGTCGATCCGGATAGCACCGCTTTCGTCAAATGAAACCAGAGGTATTATAGAAGAGCGTATCATTTCCTGAAGGAATGCGGAAAAATAGACGGGGATGTTTATCGCAGTGGTGACGATGACGATGAATGCCGCAGGCACAAACCTGAGTTTTGAATAGGATGCTTCGCTGTTCGACGGAATGAAGAGCAGCGAACCGGCGAGAAGCGGTATCAGAATGAGGAGATCTCCGCTGACTGCCGATTTGTAGGCCGGTCTGATTATCGAAAAGTACCATATAACCGCGAAGTAACCGGCTGAAACGCCGATGAAAAGCGATTCCGCAAAGCGGTAAAGCAGATTGGGTTTAAAAAATCCCGAAAATACCGCGAGGGTCAGCACTAAAGCTGTTATCGTGCCTATATCATTGAAAATATTCATTTTTTGTTCTTCTTAGCAATTCTTGTCAAGTTCGAAAATATAACAAGTATGATTATGTAGAACAGGATTTTGGACATAATACTATACTGTTTTTCTATGTTAAAAGAGGATTGAAATTCGTGGATAAAGACTGCAATAGACTTGAATCCGCCGATAAGTCCGTCGAGATAGATCGATCCTCTGAAGGGAATGTAGGCGGAAAGCATGTCAGACGAGCAGAAAGCGATTTTTTTCACGTTTTTGTCTTTCAGCATTACGGCAAAAGAGACTATTCCCGGAACTCCGTCGAAAGTCTGTGAAGAGAACTCGAAAACGGCCGAAAAATCGGAAATGCTGCCGATCTCGCTCATCAGCGGCTGGTGTATGTCTGCGCTGCTGTCGAAGATATCGCGTTCTTTAACCTGGTCGAAGTTGTTTGCGATAAGGTATGTCGCGACATTTCCGCCGACTATGAATCCCAGGTGGGTGTATTCGTGACCGTAAACGAAGCGTTCTTTGCCGAAACTTCCGTTTTCGATGCTTTTTTCAACCGCGGTGAAGGTCGATTCAATGCCGTTGGGGATCATTGTCGCAAATGCGATCCCGATATTTTTTTCCGCCAGAACTCCGATAAGCGCCGACATTGCCGATTCAAGTTCGTACTTTGATTCGGGACCGTAGTTTACGAGGATAAGAACTTTTGAATTGTGCGGCAGTTCGTTTACTATCTGGAAAACTTTCATTTCGTTTTCTGTAGGAGCCGTGTTAAGTTCAGGTTTTTCTTCAGTTTTGTTCTTGTCGAAAATCACGAAATAGTGGAAAAGCATGAGGACAAAAATCGGGAAGATAAGACCCCATTGAGGCATTTGTGCAATAGTTGCCGAGATATTATTGAAAAAATTCTTCATTTTTTATCTCCAGGGTCTGCCAAAAAAGTCGTGTAGAAATTTTCAGCCGTAAAGAAGAGCAGTCCGCCTGCCGTTCCTATCGCCAGGGCTTTGAATACTGGAACCGCAATGATGTTCATTATCCAGCCCTGAGAGAGAGGGCCGTTCCAGTCAGAAATAAAATCCTGTGTGAAAAGCCAGTACTGGTCTGTGAGACCGAGCAAAGTCAGCACAAATGAAACCGTTATTACGCAGTATGAGTAGTTTCTTAAGGAAAAACGGCTGTAAACCGTGGAGAGCATGTTAAGAAGAAGCAGCGCGACGAAAGATGAAAGCAGGGGGTCGAAGATGTACCGGTAGATCCAGCGGATAAAGCCTTTTATTTCGGGGCTTGTCGTGATCCCCGTTTCAAGGAATTTCGCGGCTATCCTTTTTTTGCTTTCCGGCGGAAGGGTGGATGATCCCGTGCCGGCAAGTTTTCCGGCAGCCATTTCGGAAATCCGGCTGTTTGTGAGAAAGTTGTTGTATCTGAACATCTCCCGGTTCAGCTTTTCCGATTTCGCCCGCAGCAGCTCCTTTTCTCTGGTGATCCATGTTTCGAGCTCGATCCCGCTGCTGTCTATTTTTATCCCGTTGTATTTGAAGTCTTCGAAACGGTTCTTTTCGCCTGCTTCAAGGCCGAATTTGAGTTCGTTCTGCTTTAGAGATGCGATCGAAGTGTCAAACCATTCCCTGAGTTCCTGAGAGATCGGGAACATATCTGAAATTATGCCGACGGACGCTGATTTTACTTTTTCTTTTATCTCCTTGACGCGCTTCATGTCGTTCTGATTTATGAAAGTTATTCCGGGATCGGATGGATCTGCGTAAGGCGGCGTGATTTTGTTTTCAGTAAGGAGCTTCTGATAGTTCTGAAGCGTTATATCTGCATTCCTGAGCATTTCTTCCGAAGGGAAAAAGTCTGTCGAAACATCGGCCGAAATATAGAGTGCCAGCTTTTTTTTCGAAGGAAATTTTGAGAGATAAAGATCGTTTTCAATGAAAACGAGGGCTGTTTCTGTAAGGAAATCGGGCTGTTCGCGGACGATGTTTTCAAAAGTGTAGCGGCTTTGGTCGGGGTTTGTGAACCCTAAAATGAATGTCGCTATGGCTGAAACAAGAATGATCAGTGAATTCAGGAACTTGCTTAACAGGCGCGTTCTCTCTTCCCGGCTGCGCAGATTCCCGTTTATGCCGGGCAGTTTCGTCTTTTTGGCGTTTTCAGCAGAAGATGAGAGGACATTTTTGAGGACTGAGGCGGTTTTCTTCGAAGAAAACGACTCTTTCAGTGCGCGGAATGAAGATTTCAGCGAAAAGATCTCTCCGGCGAGAAACTTCGTGAGACCTGCAAAAAATGAAAGAACGATGACTATCTCGGTCCAGCGGACGGCATTTGTCAGAAAAACGCTTTCGATGCCGAGCGAGATCATGACGAAAACAGCTACGATGCAGACAAAAACCGAGATGAGGATTATTTTCAGCTTCATTCGGTCACCGTTTTTATGAGATTATCGAAAAAAGGGTAGTAGAGTGCCAGAGTTTTGCAGAGCGAAAGCACAAGTATTCCGGCGGCGACTATTGCCAGAAACAGATAAACTCCCGAAGTTTCAAGCGTGCGCTTGTTTTTCAGCTTTTTTATCTGGGCGCTCATCAGGAACGGTTCGAGCGAAATCAGGCACTTCTTCGAATTTATTGCATCGATCAGAAGCCCTTCTATCGAGCATGAGAGCGCGATCCGTTTCTTGTCGGAATCGGAATTGTATGCGTCCCAGTCAGATATGGCGGAACCGTCGGAAATATTGAGGATCAGCGATGCGTTCATTTCGCGCTTTCCGATCGTCGTGTAAAAAGTATTGTTGGCGTTGGAAAGCGGCGTGAAAAGGATGGACGCGTTTTCGGCACTGTGTGTCGCGATAACGCCGAACTCTTCGGGGATCGTCGTTCTTACGCTGTTGCCAGCATCACTTTCCTTCAGGATTTCGTCTATGAATCTCGCCGCAGCAGAAAAGAGCGGGTGAGCCTTGGAATCGATCGAGCTGTTGACCGCGATTCTACCGCTGTCCTCGTCTATCATCGTTTTTATGAACTGGAGCAGAAGCATCGTCTCTCTCGAGAGTTTCGACGGGAATTTTTTTACGAAAATATTCGGAAGGATAAGAGAAACCATGAATATCGCGAAAAGCGAAAATATTTTAAAATCGATCATTGTTTCCATCTGTGCATCTCTTCACGAAGGTCAAAAATCAGAGTTTTTCTGCTTTTTTTCGTGCCGATCGTCTTTTTGCTGCTTTCAGGGTCGTTTTTGGTCATGTAGACTCCTTTCGCAGTGTGGATCTCGACTACCGAATCGGGATTTATTTCGAAAACGCGGTATTCGCCCCACCTGAGCACGATATCCTCTTTTCTGTCATTTTCGAGTTTTTCTATAAAAATCGCCGGAGCGCCTTTCCTGAATCTGCCGTAAGGTATGAATATCCAGCCGTTTTTTATATCGGTAGTGTTGAAAAATCCCCTGAGAAACGAGTTGTTGCCGCCTTTCCCCCGCATAAACATCGTCATGCCGGCAAGAATGATGCCCAGATCGTCAAAAAGGAAGTAGATCGTTCCGTGCGTTACACCGGGAATGGAAACAAGGCGGAGAAAAGTCTCGAAATCAATCTTGTCCGTGAGTGTTACTCCGATGATTCTGTCGGGTTCGAACAGGATGTTTTCCTTTACGGCGTCATCTATGGCAAGAACGTTTTTCTGCTGAAAATTTTCATCAAAAACAGTCTGTTTTTCGATTAAAAGGTCGTTGAAAACCGACTCGAAAACTTCAGTTGTCAGAGTTTCGGCTCCCTGAGGAACGGCATAATTCCTTAAGAAAGTGGTTCCTGCACCGCGTTCTGCGTGACTGAGAAGAGAATAGTCGTCTGTGAACAGTGCCGAAAGAACGGTTTCGTTGCGCTTCATGCAGAAAACGTCGGAAATCTTGCGCAGAGCTCCCGTATAAGCGATATCATTTATTTTCACGTCTTCGATTTCATCCCAAAGCGTCATCTGCTGGAGCGTGGAAACCGTGTTCTGCTGCAGAAGTTCTTCGTCGGCTGCCGCATAGTTATAGTTTTCAAGCACGTTCGGTTGTGCCGAAAAACGTATGCCCGGCTTGGCAAGTTCCTTGCGCGCCGTTTCCAGCGAAAGGCGGCTCCCTGCGAAAATAATATCCGGTTTTATTTCGAGAAGCTGCGGATTTTTGCCTAAAGAGACGATCATACTGTTAAGTCTGTTATTGACTGAATTGTCGTAACCTCCTGATATTATTATGTAATCTATGTCAGTCAAGTCAACTGTCGAAAATGTGTCGGAGGCAGAGTAGGCTTGCTTTACATTGAGAAGTTTCGACCAGGCAAGCCTTTTTGCAGAGCGGGTCGAGCCCTCTTCGCTTATTCCGAAGACCGCGGCATTCATAAGTCTTTTCGGAATGATGATGCGCTGTATCGTTTTTTCAGATTTTGTCCCGCTTTTTTCATAAAATTTTGTTATTTCACGCCTTGAATCGTCATCAGTTTCCAGCTTTCTTTCTTCGGTTTCGGCGGAGATGCTTTCATTGTAATAGTCGAAATCGATTCGGATTTTTCTTATAATATTGCGCATCGAGAGAAATACGGTGAAATTTTCGGAATTCATTCTTCACCTCTTTCAAGGGCTTCCTTCAACGCTTCGAAGGAATTTTCCCTGCGTGAGAAACCGAGTATTTTTCCTGTTTTTTCTTCTCCGATGAGCAGCGATGTGAGAGGTTCCGCCAGCGTTAGGAAAGCCGAGATCTGCCTTTTGAAAGGGATCATCATGTCAAGCAGTATCAAAGAAGCCGGTTCGAGTTTCTTTGATTTCAGAAAGCTGGCGATTTCTTCTGCCTGAGAGCCGTTTTCCTCTCTTCCGCTTTCAAAATGCGGTTTTATGCCGGTTGCCAAGTTCCGCTCCAATCGTTAAGACGCGGCATATTACGTTGGCAGAGAGGTTTTGTCAATTCGATGTTTAATTGAAAAGCAAAAAAAAGGGGAGCCTGAGCTCCCCTCATAAAACCCGTTTAAGCAGGGTCTAGTAGCGTGAAGCGTACTCAACTGCGAAACCGAGGTTGTCAGCTGCGAAAGAGTTGAGCTGATCGATCGTTGTTTCCATAATGACCAGTCTTGACCAGCCTTCAACACCGTTGGCCAGGTCTGCTTCTTCACTGTCTTTGAGTTTGCCGGCACTCTGAACAAGTCTGAATGACGGAGAAAGTCTAGCGTATTTGTCTGCAAGATATGCACTGAACGCTTCTTTCGATGTAAAACGCTGAGTTCCTTCAAGACTCGGATCACCAGCTGCAGCCGCACCGTCTTTCGAGAATACGATCTTTGCAAGGCAGGTGTCGTTATCGTTGCCTTTAGCTTTGCATACTTTCCAGCCGTCCGGAGCGGTCTCATTGCCTTTGTCATCATATTGAGCAATACCGTAGACTGCATTCTGATCCTGAATATCAAGAGTCGATTTTGCAAGAATAGCTCTGTAGTAAGCGTTTCCGTCCTTGTTGAGGAACTGGGTCTCGTTTACATCGGGTTCCGGATAGTTGCTGATGTCATAAGCATTGATTCTGTAAGCTACGAATCTCTGGAGAACCGAAGTATCTGCCGAGGTGTTCGCAACATTGCCCATTGTCCAGTACATAGGCCACATCTTGTCGAAGTAAGTCCAGCCTGCGTGAACCGGAACGTAGTTGCCTTTGATCTGCGAGCAGATGTTCTTTTTCGGAGTGTAGGCAATCTCTTCACTTGCAGAAGGCGGATTTACTGCCCAGTTGGAAAGCATATTGATAGGCATATCGACTTTTACGATATTTTTCTCTGTTGCAGAGTAGCAATACGGCGAGAATGTGAAGAGAGCTTCTTCGTTAACAACATCGGAAAGCATTGTGAACTTAACATTTTCAAGACCTTCGAACATCTGGTCAACGGCGTTAGCACGGCTTTCTCTTCTGTACTTCGCATCGAACCAGCCTGCGTTAGCGATAGCGTAGATAGCGACCATCTTTTCTTCCGCATAGCCTCTTCTCAAGACTTTGTCGTAGTAAATGTTCTCATTGTCCTGGATATCCCAGCGGTCTTTCTGGAAACGTCCAAGAACCGGAGTTACATCGACTGTGTCTAAATTCATGTAGTCAGCGTAACCGTCGAGGTAGTTTTCTGTTGACTGGAAGTAGAAGCTCTGACCGTCTTCAAGTTTGTCTGCGATGTCAGAATCGCTTCCGGCGTTAACTTCCATGTATTTTCCTACAGCCGGTCTGTAAAGAATGTTGAAGTAGAAGTAGTTGATACCTTCCATACCTGCGATTACATAGTCTGCCGGGCTCATCGGAGTGAGTGTTCTGAGTTCACCGCTATTTTCGTCAAGCCAGTATTCTTCTCCTTTTAGAGCTCTCTGATATTCGTCATAGAGATAGTTCTTTACAGGAATTTTATCATCATAATCAGTACTGTCGCCGGGAACTTCGTATTTCGAGTTTCCGATAAGGATGTAAGGTGCCCATTTACTGTAAACATAGAAGTTGTAATCAAGCATGAAGTGGATGTATTTGTATTTGCTGAAGAGTGTGTCGTAGATCATCTTCATGGATGTTCTGCCGCGGAACTCTCTGAACTTCGGATTACCTCTTCTGAAGAATCTCAGGAAGTAGTAAGTGCTGTCCATATCGACCATGCTTCTGATTACATCTGAAGCCATGTAGCCGGCATCGAACGTGTTAGCTCTCGGATCATCGGAAGATTTTTCATCGGTGATGAAAAGATATTCGTAGTGTCTGCCGTCGTTGACAAGGTAAGTCGTGTTCTTCGTGCACTCTGCCTGAGTGTCATCGCAGTCATAGTCATAGTCATAGACGAGGTCGTCTTTCTCATGGTTCAATTCTGCACGGAGTCCGAGACCAACTTTCGGAGCGATTCTTTCAACTTTCTTACCATTGTTGTCGTAGTAGGTGTAAAGCTGGGTAGGAATCTTGACGGTTTTAAGTTTTCCGTTTGCGCCAAGGTACTGCTCGTTCGTTCTGACATAGTCAGGATATTTTGCGTCTCTGAGCGGATGGATCTTGTTGGTTCCTTCGTAGGTATCGTTTGAATCGCCCTGATGTACAAGTTCACCGTATTCAGCATCTCCTGCGATTTTGAACTGCTCGAAAGAACGTCCGTAAACGAACTTGAGTGCTGCAAGGTCGTATTTTCCGAGACCTACTGCATGAATGTAAACTTCTCTCTGGTAGTCCATTACAGAAGTGTAGGTGTAGTAGTTGACGTCGGTTTCGAAAGCCTTTTTATATCTGTAAGCCTTGATACCGAATGTTGCAGGATTGTAGTCTGCGCCTTTTTCTTCCTGTTCTTTGATGAGAAGGTCTTTGATACCGTCCATCATAGCCGGATAGTTTTCGGAAGCATAGTAGTTGTCTACGTAGTTTCTCTGGTCTGTAGAACCGATGAAGTTGTGTCTGAGACCCATGGTGTGACCCATTTCGTGCTCAGCAACACCTTTGTACTGCATCTTTTCCAACGGATCGTAGATTGCGTACATAAGTTTGTCTGCGTACTGATCTTTGAGCTTTTTGTTGCTGTCATCGTCCCAGTCAGGAGTTCCGTCTTCATTGAGTGTAAGGTTCATTTCCTTGTAAAGTTCTTTCTGTTTTTCCTTTATGAACTGGATAATGGAACCATCCATGAAGGATTCGTCGAAGTCGAAGTCAAGTGATTTAGCCTTGAGGTATTTGATCATCTCGGCTTCCATAGCTGCCGGTCCTACGAACCAGGGCTGCATGATCTCTTTCTGTTCATTAGTGTAGGCAGGATTGTCTGCCGGATTCATCCACGGGAAGAGGTTCTTTTTGATCGAGTAAGGAACCATCTGGGTTTCCCATTTTGCATTTCCGACCATGGAAGCGAAATTGAATCTGTCGTAATTTCTGGTTTTGAGTTCATACTCGCGGTTGAGTTCCTCGAGTCTCTGTTCCGGGGTCATTGCCTTTTTCGAAGGTTTGACCATGGTCATAACGTTCGCAGGGCTGTAAGGTTTGTTCCATGTTTTTGCTGCATCTTTTTTGTTGGATGCTTTTACATTGTTGTCCCAGATAACTTCCGGAGTGTGAGAGTAGTCAGGATTGATGAGTTCCTTCCAGTCCCAGGCTGCCGGATCGTCATTGTTGATAAGAACTCTTGCAAGTTCTATCGCTCTGGTGTTAGCCCATGCGAGAACAGATCCTGCAATGTTCGAACCGCCGCCCAGGCTCATACCGGTTTCAGGGTTTACGTTCCACTGGGAAACACCGAGAATACCGTATTCTGTCGGTTTGTCGACCCAGTTGATAAGAGCTGCGTAAGGGTTACCGTTGTCATATTTATGACGGAGAACAGGAAGACCCGCTTCAACTTCGCAGGTTCTTTCTTCTGTCATAACACATGCCGCCTTTGCTTCAACATAACCTTCGGGACAATTTTCTTTTTCGCCGAAGATCTGACAGTCCCAGCGGTCGCCTCTCCATTCAGGATAATCGAACTCGTTGATGTAGAGTTCCGACATTTTGTCGTCGTTGGTGTAGCAGGTCGTGAAGTACATGACTTTTTCTTCGTCGTAAAGGTCAGCTTCCTCTTTCTTTACACAGACTTTTACAGCGTTTTCGCGGCTTTCCGAAGAAAGATTGTAGTAATTTTCAAAACCGTAGAGAGCTTTGCCGTCTCTTGCCGGAACGTAGGATTCTACAGGGTTCGGAACCATAACGACGATGTCGTTTTTGTACTGTTCGAGAAGGTCAGCCGTATTTTTAGCGTCATCGGTGTTTTCATCAATGAAATCACCGTCCCATTTCTGAATCCATGCCTGTCTGTCGGGAACAAAGCATTTTTCTCTCCAGTCTTTGTGCGGGTTGTTCGGATCGTTGAGGTTCGAAGTGTACCACTCAAGGTCTCTTACTTTAACGGTTTTACCGTCAGCGTTCTTAACTTCCTTGAAGAAGTCGTTTTTGTAGTTTTCGAAATACCATGCATCGAAAGCACGGGTATCGCTTCCCGGATTCATAGCAGCAAATCTTGCGCCGAGCATTGCGTAGTTGTAGTCCTTCGTGATTGCGCAGTTCGCCGGAAGCATGCGGAGAGGAGTCTTCGGAGAAGAGGTGAAAACGATCTTCTGCTGATATTTGATTTTCTTCAGGCAGGTGTTGTAGTCTTCGCCGTCATCACATTTGAAGTTCCACTCTTTCTTGTCATTTGCCCAAGCCATATTCCAGTAGTTTGCAAGGGTGTGATAGTTGTCTTCACGGTATCCGTGATAGTTGTCGTAACCTTTGAATTTGTTGGTGAAGAAACCGTATTCACGGAACATTTCGTCCGGATATTCAAGCGGTCTGAAACCGTTGTCTTTTGCACCGGGAGTCCATTTGAAAGTCTTGGAGGCGATATCGTAGTCTCTCTTTCCGACAACGTCTCTGTTAATTTTGGAGAATACGAAACGATAGGTTACTGCAGCCGGTTCGTTGCCGATGAATTCATCGATATCGTCCCAGTTGTAGATCGCACTCCAGTCTCCGATCGGCTCGAAGTATTCGGTCGAGAAGAACTGGAACCATTCAACTTCCTTGTTGTATCTTTCTGCATCGTCTTTGATTGCAGTGTAGTCGCGATACTTCTTCGGAACGATGAATGTACCGTCGTGAGCGTAGAATTCCCAATCCGTAGCAGTTGTAAGACCTGCTTTGTAGAAAGGAGCGCCCCATTCGATGGTAAGAGTGAGGTACTGAAGTTCGTAGTTCGTTACACCGCTTCTCGAATTGGTTGCGAGAGAGAAGTAACGTCTCTCGTTCCACGGTCTGTCGGTGTTTGCAACAAGAACGGGAAGTGCTTCACCGGTCGTCGGGTTCTCACTCGGAACGATGTCGTAGTGAGCTGCGATCGGGTAAGCAACGATCGGGGTTTCGTTGACGTCAACGATTTCGTTTGTGTCAACAGCGGTGAGTTTGTCCCAAATGCTGTAAGCGATGAGCCAGTTCTCGGTGATTTTCCATTTAACAACTTTACCGCCGCTTGATTCGCCTATGAATGCGTAGTCCGCAGTGTAAGGCAGATCAACGATGGTCTGACGGAAAAAGAACTCGCCTTCGAACAACCTTTTGTCGAGAGCAAGTTCGTCTGTTTTGTCAACTGCGCTTCTTTCTGTTGTGCATGATACCGCCATCATCACAGCAATAAGAGCAACAAGCAGCGACAATGCTTTTTTGGTCAAATTCATAATAACCTCCTAATTAAAAATTGTATGAATAGCCAATGTTAGCAAAAACTGTCGTATATTTAGCCTTGAACGGATAGTTCGTTGCGCCGTTCTTTACTTCAGGATCGCCCGGAAGTTCCGTAAATCCTTCATAGTTTCCGTTGTCGAATTCCGGAGCGTTCGTTCTTACGCCGAGAGCGAATACAAAGCCTTTGATCGAGTAGGATGCCGTAGCGCCGAACGAAAAAAGGTAATACCATTCGGAATCTTTGACCGAGCCCTGGAAACCGTCATAGTAGTAGTCTTTTGTGTTGAGTTTGTAATCGGAGCCGAAACTGTAACCGCCTGAAACTTTGAAACCGAAGCCTTTGTAGCCGATTCCGAGAGCGAGAGTCAGTCCGATGTCGTGGTTCTGGAGATAACCGAGCGGTTCGTTTGAGTAAGGATCCCAGGCCGCATCGTATTCCGCGAATGTTTTCGCATAGTTGAAGCCGAACGAAAGTCCGAGCATAACATCCTTCGGAAGTTTGAAATTCTTCGAAAGACCCAAATCTACACCGAGAATGGTTCTTACACCGTAAACATCCCAAAGTTCCTTGGATGTGCACGGGATCGAAACACCGATTCCAATGGAACCGTTGATGCCGGCAGCGATTTCAAAACCTTTTGCGATACCGATGTTGAGCGGTGTTCCGTCGAATTTCGAATAATTAAGACCGGTAGACGATTCAGTGCCGTCCTCGTTCGAATAAGCCACGCTCATTCCGTAACGGTAGGATTCCCTGAGACCGAGATCTGCACTGATCGAGAAATCCATCGGAAGCTGATAGGATGCGAAAACATTAAGAGTATAGCCGAAACTCTTTCTTTCTTTCGCAAAACCGTGTGACAGGGTGTTGTTGATGCCGACAGTGAAACTCGACTGTTTTTCAGCCTTTTTTGCTTCCTCGGCCTTTGCCAGTTCGGCTGAATCTGATTCGTCAGCCTGAGCTGCAAGTTCCGCCTCGAGATCGGACTGACCTTCTTCAGCGGGAGCTTCTTCCTTCACCGGTTCAGCCTCTTCTTTTGCAGGCTCAGCTTCTTCCTTTACCGGCTCAGCTTCTTCTGCCGGAGCTGTTTCTGCCGGTTGCTCGGCTGCTGCCGCTTCATCCTGCTGCGCAGCTTCAGCCGGGGCTTCCTGAGCAGGTGCCGCAGCTTCGCTTTGTTCCGGTGTGCCTTCCGAAGCAGGTGCTTCCTGTGCAAAGACCGGCAACGCGCAGATTAACAGCAGAGCGAGAAAGTAAAACCTAAAAACTTTCAATCTCTCCTCCTTTAATATGAGCAAGTTTCCATTTCCAAAAAAACGCGCTAAAATAGTTGAAACACAAATCAAAGTCAAATGAAAATGAACTTTTTTCGCAAAACCGGTATTAGCAAATTGTGTCCCAAACTTTTTTTTTTAGTCATGTCAGTAAGTTACCCTCCGATATTTTTTACGCATGCCGGAATTTTTTCTTTTCTCCCATTGTTTTTTAGTCTTTCGCGATTTCCTCGACGAGATTCATCCTGTAAATTTTTACCATTGCCGCAAGTGAAAGTGTTACACCCGTAAGAAGCGTGTAAGCTGCTCCGCGGATCTCGATTCCTGTGAAAAAGAAAGGCTCAAGATTTATTCCCAATTCAAAGTCGATCGCCGGTTTGCAGAAGGCGAGCAGTGCGTGTCCGCCGAGAGTTCCGACAGCGGTTCCAAACACCGAAATAAAGAGCAACTCTAGAAAAATCATCAGTGAAACCGGCAGTTTACCGATCCCGAGAGTCCTCATCAGCGCCATTTCGCGCTTTCTTTCGCTGATTGAGGTCAATATCGTCACAAATACCATAATCATTACCAAAAAAAGTGTTCCGTAGCTGAAAAATCCCGCCGCCTTTTCCGCTTTGTTCATATAAGTCAGAAGTTTCCGCACGGTCCTTCCGGTGTCGGTCGCGCTGGTAAATCCGTTTTCGGAGTACTCCCGTTCAAGCGCCGCGGTAAAAACGGGATTTTTCGTCTTCACAAGCACTGCCGTGATTTTTCTCTCTGCATGATGCTTGTTCCCGATATCCACGCACATGTCATGGACACAGTGCATTTCGGCGGCTTCGTGGTGATCTCCATCTTCCTCATCTTCTTCCGCTTCTTCGTGATGATGGTGATGTCCGTGTCTGTGAATTTCCCAGACGCTTTTCAGATTTGTGAAAATCGCAAAATCTTCGGGGCCGTTTACCGCCTTCATTACGGCGCAGACTATGTATTCGAAGTCGTGGAGCTCTGAATCTTCGTCTCCCACGCTCCCGTGGCTTCCGAAGAAGGTACCGCCGACTTTCATTTCGTATCTTGCGGCGGTTTTTGCACCTATCACGGCACATTTTCTGCCGTTTTCACTGAAAATATCGTGAGCTTCAATATCTTCGCCGATTTCGGAAAATCCTCTTGAGATTTCGTTGATGTAGGCACTTTCAACGCCGGTTATCGGGATCCCCATGTAGCTGTCGGAGCGCGCGATCGGGAAAACTGCCGAAACTCTTTCATCTTTTTCCAATTTTTCGGCAAATTCATAGTCGAGCGTTCCCGCCGGTTTGTCGGTATTGAAAAGTGTCGACATCACAAGCGTCGTGTCGCTTGCTCCGGCAGGGCCGACGATGAGCGGGAAAGCCAGGGACGAGTTCACCGCAGTAGAGGCAAGTCCGAATGAAATGCAGCCTGTCGCGGCAAGGAACGCAAATGCTGCTGAAATCGCGAAAATGCTTGTAAAAACCGAGAATTTACGGTGACTTATGCTGTGGAGGACTGCTTTCAGAATGAATGCGTATTTCATGACAGAACCCCCGTTTCCAGATCGAAATCGATGTCGGGCTTCACGTCATCAAAAATCGGATCGTGCGAACTTAGAACGAGCGTAGTTCCCTTTCTGTTGAGTTCGAGAAGCGTGTTTTTGACGAGTTCTGACGAGTTCCTGTCAAGACTTGCGGTCGGTTCGTCGGCAAAAACGAGAGGCGGGTCGGCAAACAGGACTCTTGCTGCCGCAACGCGCTGTTTCTGACCGACTGAAAGGTGGTAAGGCTTTTTCGCAGCGAACTCTTTCATTCCGACTTTGTTTAATGATTCCAGCGCCTTATCTTTATAATTTTTAGGGAGCTTTCCCGCAAAGGCAAGCGGCGCATAGACATTTTCAATGACCGAAAAGGGGGCGAGAAGGTTGAAAGTCTGGAAGATGTAGCCTATGTTTTCCGCACGGAACCTGTCTTTCCCGCCTTCACTGAGGCTTGTAATATCGGTGTCCCCGAAGAAGACCGAGCCGGAATCAGGTTTTATCAGTCCTGACATGACATTCATAAAAGTGGTTTTGCCGCTTCCGCTTGCCCCGGACAGGCGCAGGACTGCTCCCGGATTGAGTTCGAAAGTAACATTGTTAAAAATCGTTTTTTTTCCGCCGTCCGCGTTTTCGAACGACTTGGTAAGATTTTTTACTGAGATCCTTTCAAACGGCGCCATAATGCCTCAAATACTTTTTTGTTTAATAATATCAAAGTGTTAATTCAATACTTCTATTTTCTCGACAAGTATGCTGTTCAGGAATGTCTGCCCGTTTATCGTGTCGGGACCGAAGAAAAAACGCCCTGTGACGCTCACAAGAAGAACCTGTTTGAAGAGCTTTTCACGCTCGAATTCAAACGGTTTTTCTCCAGCATTTTTATAGGCGTAGACAATATCACCCATCGTCGGCGGATTGCAGAAAACGCATCCTTTCATAACGATAGCGGGGTTCGATAGCCAGAAAGTCGAAAATTTTCCGTCTTCAGGGATTTTTTCAAACGGCATGACGGCTCCGACCATCATTACAAGCGATCCGTTGAGCGACTCGACGACTTCCTGCGGCAGTTTTTCCCGCAGTCTGAAATAGGTATATACTTTTTTCAGGCTTTTGAATTCTATCGGACGCGGCGGCATGTCGTAATTAGGCTCGTTTATCACATATTTCCCGTGCGTCATTTCGTTTTTGTTCAGCTTGTCTAAAGGGTGCAGAACCGAGCCCTGACCGTGCTGACGGAAACTGTCTGAAACCGATTCGTTCGCCTCTTTCAGCTTTTCGTCCTTAGTTTTTTCCTTCTTCGGTTCAGCCGGATTTTCATTCCTTTTTTCTGGTGATTTGACTGCTTCTCTATTGTCGGTTTTTATCGGAACAGGCTGTTTCCAGGCTGTTTTCCGACTTTCCGTAGCCGCTTCTTTCGAGCACGATAAAAGTGAAAAAACGATGACTAAACAGAGAAGAACGTTCTTTTTCATAGCATTTAACTAATTTGATTTATTAAACATTTCATTTATGGCATTCGCTGCCGTCTTTCCGTTGGACATTGCCAGGATAACGGTCGAAGCGCCGCTTACCGCATCACCGCCGGCATAAACATGCGGAATGTTCGTCGCGCAGGTTTCCGGGTTGACGACGATGCACCCTTTTTTATTGACTTCGAGTTCTCTGCAGTTGCCTGTCAGAGTCGGGTTGGGGCTCGTTCCTGTGGCGAAAATAACGACTTCGCAGTCCATCGTGAAGGTTTCATCAGTCTCGAAAATCTTGCTTCTGCCCCCTTCAGGATCTTCTTCGGCGCGCATTTTTCTGAAAACGATGCTTGCAGCGTGACCTTTATCGCCTTCGATGATTTCAGTCGGTGAGATAAGGAACTGTGTCTCGATCCCTTCCTCTCTCGCATGCAGAAGCTCTTCACGGCGCACCGGCATGTCGGCTTCAAGCCTGCGGTATGCGATAACGACACGCTCGCTTCCGAGTCTCAGCGCGACTCTGGCGGCATCCATCGCAACGTTTCCTCCGCCGATGACGACAGTCGTTTTTCCGACAGTGATCGGGGTTTTGCTCCAAAGTTTGCCTGCGTGCATCAGATTTGCGCGGGTCAAGTATTCGTTTGCCGAATAAACCCCGGGAAGGTCTTCGCCCGGAATTCCCGGAAACGAAGGTACTCCGGCACCCGTTCCGATGTATAATGCATCAAATTCATTGAGAATTTCTTCAACGGAAATCGTTTTTCCGATGATAGTGTTCATCCTGAATTCAACACCGTATTTTTTCAGGATCTTGATTTCTTCCGCAACGATCTTGCGCGGTAGACGAAACGCCGGAATTCCGTAAGCCAGAACGCCGCCGGGTTCGTGCAGAGCCTCGAAAACAGTGACCTTGTGACCGTACAGAGCCGACTGGTACGCACATGCAAGACCACCCGGGCCGCTTCCAGCGATCGCGATCTTTTTGCCAGTTGAAGAATCTATTTTCGGCTTCGGCAGCTCGTTTGAGAAGTTATCTGCTAAAAATCTCTCGATATTTCCGATAGATACCGGCGAATTTATCTTTCCCATCGTGCAGTTTTTCTGGCACTGGCTCTCCTGCGGACATACGCGGCCGCAGACAGCCGGAAGTGAATTTTCTTTGCGTATAACCTGAAGCGCCTCGACGAAACGCCTTTCCGCCGTCAGCTTCATGACTTTAGGAATGTCGATATTTACAGGACATCCCTTGACGCACGGCGCGTTTTTGCAGCCGAGGCATCTCCACGCCTCGAGGATCGCCGAATCTTCGCCGTAACCCACCGGAACCTCGTCGAAAGTCCTTCTTCTGAAGCCCGGATCGAGCGTCGGCATTATCTGAGCGGGAATTTTGATCTTATCTTTCGGATTCATATTCATGGTTTCTTCCTTAAAACAACAAAAAAGACGCGCTTTATTAGCATTTTTTCGGAATTTTGGAAGTTTTTTAAAAAATCTTGAAAAAAATCGGACGAAAAACGGCATCTTTCCAGTGATTTGAAAAAAAATTCATTTTTGAAGCGGTTTGAGTATTATTGCCCGTTTTTTAAGAGTTACAAATAGTTTGCGCGGGGGTGCGGAGATGAGTGAAGAGTTTAAGACGGAACAGGAAAAAAACCGCTTCAGGTATTTTTATCATGATGAGAATTCAAAAGGGAAATATCTTGCTCCGATAGTTTATGCTCTGAGAAAAGGTGAAAAAATTTCCAAAGAACAATTGAAGATTTTTCTGGAGGATTTCAAAGATTTTGAAATTCCTTTATTGCCTGCAAAAACTGTCAAAAGGCCGGAAGGATCAGTCGAATTGCGTTATTATTTCGAAATGGCGCATCTCCCAACTAGATTGGGTGAATCCAAACATAATCCGGATCCTTTTAAGAATGTTGTAAACAGCGCTTTTGAGGTGGTTTACTTTCATCTGCAAGGGAAGAATCGCAATGGTGAAAATGATGTGTCAGGGGAAATTTATGACAAAGTATTCGATAAATATAAAGAAAAAATAGACATCGAAGCTTGGAAAAAGGGCATTCTCAAAGATTCTGAAAAAGAAGCGGCAGATGCTTTGGAAAAAGAGATCGAAAATTTGATCGTCGGTGCTTTGGCGGAAGAAATTGTAGAGATTTTGGTGCCATCTGCCGCTGAGAAAGAACTTATGTATGTCAGTAATCAGAAAAATGGTGACGGGGAAGAAATCGAAGATGAATGGGGCAGTATAGAAAGCCAATTGGAAAACCGTATTGATAATCCGCAGGAAAGATATCTGGAAGAAAAAGAGTATGAATGTTTGTGTCAACAATTCTATGATTATATAACGGAAAAAATCATCGATTTTATTGAAATAAAAGATGGACGCGGTGGCAAGATAAAGAGATTTTACAAAAGGGATGAACGCTATAGGAATCATGAAAATAAAGTTCAGCAATCAAAAAAAGACAACGACTGGGTTGAAGATGTTTGTAAAAATTTGCGTCTCCGGGAAGAAGGGGATTATGCCATAAATTTTGTGCTGTATTTTACCTGGAAAAAGAATAACGCACGAATAAAAGCCGACAAAAATAACGCACGAATGTATTCTTTGGAAGAATATATTGACTATGTTAAGTCTAAAGGCGGTCCGGAACAGAATATATCCACGGAAAATGATCATTATAACAATATATTCCTTAAAAGTGTTGAATTTTTCTTGGAAAAATGGCTTGCAGGGTTTCAGGATGCAGATGACGATGAAAAGGAATTGTTGAAAAATCTGGTTGAGAATGCTCTTCACAAAATGAAGGTAAAATATTCGATGGAAAATTTAAAACGTGTTTTGCAGGAAGCAGACAACGATCAATGTGAATTGATATTGAAGGCCATAATCAACAACTCGCTTGCACGCATGGATGCCGAAAAAAGAAAAGAACTTGAGGTTAAGGAAGTTTCGATTGATGCACTAAGGCTGATAGCGGAACTTTTTATGGAAAAGGCACCTGTCAAGAAAAAAGAAGAAAAAGCTGAACTCGAGTCGGAAGTAAAACTTTTTCTGAAAAAATTGCTTGAAGAAATACAAAATGCGGAACACGACCAATGCGAAGCGATAATAAAAAAATTGATGCCGGAAATAGAACGGGCGGACAGTGATAAACAAGAATCAATATTGAAACTTTTCTTGGGGGAATCAGATTCCGACACTGTTTCAGTTGAGCATGGTTTGCATGAAATCAACAACGATATGGAAATCTTGAACTCTAAAAGCAATGTACGCAAAGAACACTATAAAGAACTGAAAGGCAGAGGTTCAGTCCTAAATTCTGTGGGATAGTCGAAAAGTGTAAAGATTTTTGAGAAAAAAATAGAAAAAGATAGGATTCATCCTTAAAGTCTTTTTGGCAAA
>CAJOMF010000027.1 GCA_905235605.1 uncultured bacterium | reverse complement strand
TAATGACGACGAATACTTTTTCTTAAAACTTATTGATATGAGCAGACACGGACATGAACAAAATCTTTTATCCCACACAAAATGTGACTGAACCCAAAAAATTGTCTGAACAGAATGTGGAAAGCAATCCTTTAACATATGAAAATGCCTACATTCTGCAATGCTCTATTGATTTTAAAGACGGGAAAAAAACTGTTATTCTTGTTTCCATGCAAAATCCGACAACTAGATTAAAACACAAATTTTTATATTCAAGCAATACTTTCAGCAAAATAACAGACAAAGTCTTGAATTTGCGGACGATGATTGATGTCGTGATTATTAACGACACTGTATATTTTCTGAATCTGGATGGAGAAAAACTATTCAACTTGGAACGAGCTTATAAAAACAATGCTCAAGTAAAAATTCAAGAAATTCAAGATGCCGATATTATCGACGATTTTGATTTATTTAAAAAAGTTGCAGAAAGCGGCTTTAACCCCAGACGTTTTATGGCATACAATAAAGATAATTTAGAGTCCATAAAAAATACGGAAAGACGTAAACAACTTGCCAAGCAATTTTCTATAGCATTAAATTCATTAAATAAATTCAATATCGCGAACAAAGACGATGCTGAAAAAGTCATCAAACTCCTTTGTGATAAAGCTGCTCTTGAACCTTTTAACCAAACTCCTATTGAAGTGGAAGGAACAACAAAATGGAAATAAGAGGTTAAATCCATGTCTACACTTTTATCTTTCAGCATGCTATTTTTATCCTTACTCCCTTTATGGATTTCAATTTTGATAATTGATATTGTCAAAATATACAGGCTCTCTCCGAATATATACACTGAAATTACAAGTTTTTTCTCTATCTTGCTTTGTTTTATAATTTCAATTGGAGTTTTTGTATTTAATCGAAGTAAAAAACAAACAGCTATAAAATACAAAATCTTAAGCGTTTCGGAATTAAAAATGAATACTGCAGAATACATTTCGGCATATATTCTTCCAATATTAGCTTTTAATTTTACCCTTTGGCTTGACACTCTACTTTTTTTGATTTTCTTTTTCACACTATTCTTTCTCTATAGTCGTCACAATTATTTTCCAGCAAATATATTTTTGGAACTCTGCGGTTACAAAGCCTTTCTGTGTAAAATCGAAAATACACAAACAAGAGTTACCATTGAAAGAACCATAATAAGCAAAGATGATTTAAAAACTTTAGTAGATACAGAGATAAATACGAAAATTATCAACAATGACTGTCTTTTTCATGATGATAAAAATTATTAACCATTAGGAGAGAACTATGAAAAAATTCTGTGCTGTGTTTGCGCTTTTCTGCGTGATGTTTTTATTTGCTGCATGCGGCGGCGACGGAACAACAAAAATAGTCAACGAGCAAAATTCTGACGATTCCTCTTCCGAAACAAACGATTCTGATTCTGTTCCAAGTTCTCAGGATCCAGAGAATCAAAATGATGAAGAAATTTCGGATTCTTCCGATTTCCGCGATGATTCGGACGGTGAAACTGATACTACACCGGATGATGCCGATCCTACCGATGACAATGCGGATTCCGGCGACGATGAAGATTTCATTGATCCAGATGTCACCGATACTGGTGAAACCGTCGGTGAAACGCGGGTCGCAGACTGCACGGGGCTTCCTGAAAACGCAAGTTGGAACACTGTTTCGGCAATAGTCCAGACCTGGAACGGAGAAAAGTGGGTTCCGTCAGCTGTCGCATCGTTTAATCTTGAAGGAAGCGAGGACGAATGCCGGTTCAAATGCGATACGAACTACGGCTGGAACGGTTCAGTTTGCTCGGCTGACGTGAAAAACGCCTACTGCGACGCAAAACCTGAAAACTCAGTTTGGAATGACGGCGGCAGAAACGGCACCTTCGCCCAGACTTGGAACGGCTCTGCCTGGACTCCTGCAAGTCACGCGGCAGTTTACAGCAAAAGCGAGGTCGAATGCGGATTTGTCTGCGCCACGGGTTACCTTTGGGACGGTTCAGAGTGTGAAACCGCTCCGACTCAGACTGTTGAATGCACCGGTCTTCCGTTAGTCGGAGCCGAGTGGAACACGACTTCGACCATAACCCAGACTTGGGATGGTGAAAAATGGGTTCCTGAATCGACAACAGGTGTTTACAACGAAAATCCGAGCACTGAAGAATGCCGCTTCAAATGCAAAGAACATTACACTTGGAAAAATTCCGAATGCACAGCTGACAAGAAAAATTCCCCCTGCATGAATCTTCCGACAAACGGTCAGTGGAATACAGTAAACAGCATCGAACAGACATGGAGCGGCTCTGACTGGCAGCCCTCAACGACTGGTGTCTACAACAAAACCGCAAGCGACACAGAATGCCGTTTTGTCTGCAAGACAAACTACAAATGGAACGCTTCAACTTCAAAGTGCGAACCGGAAACAAATGTCGCCGACTGCACAGGCAAGCCTGCAAATTCAGTCTGGAACGGCAGCGGCAAGTTCACCCAGACCTGGACCGATTCAGGCTGGTATCCGGCAGGCTACGAAGCTACCTACAGCAAAACAGCGGAAACATGCACATTCAAATGTGAAACAGGCTTTGTCTGGGATGAAACGAGCTGCATAAGCGCGCCGACAAGGACAGCGGACTGCCTTGGCAAGCCTGAACACGCGCAGTGGAACAGTGTTTCGAGCATAACGCAGACCTACAACGGAGAAAGTTGGGAGCCCTCGACGACCTCAGTTCACAACACAGAAGCAAGTGAGGACGAATGCCGGTTCAAATGCGAAACAAATTACACATGGAACGGCTCGACATGCGCAAGCGGCGGCTCATCAACAACACCATGCGACCCCAATCCTTGTCTTAGTGTCGCAAATTCGACACAAGAGTGCTCTGTTTTCGGTGGCACGACTTACAAATGCGAATGCAATTCAGGTTATTATTGGGACGGTAGTGTCTGCGGAACAACTCAGACACAAACTGCTGCGTGCACAGGTTTAATATCAAATACCGAATGGAACACTGTTTCAGAAATCATTCAAAAATGGGATGATTACCTGGGGACTTGGGTTCCGACAGCCACGGGTTCCTACAACGAAAATCCAAGCACAAATCAGTGCAGATATAAATGCAAAGAAAATTATTTTTGGAGTGATTCTAAGTGTGTTAGTCCATGCACTTCCAATCCGTGCGGTCACGGCACATGTACAGCAATAAATATCTCTGAATATTCCTGCGAATGTGATGATAACTATTTCTTTGATTCAGATTCTGGCAAATGTGTTACCCCATGCACGTCGTGCAGTAGCGATCAGAATTCGACAGGAGAGTGCAGCGCAACAAGTTTAACTGACTTTTCATGCGGATGCAAAACCGGTTCCACTTGGAATGTATCTGAATCTAAGTGCCTTGTTGATCCGGAAAATCTTCCGGAATGTAGCTCGACAAGTGCAACACCGTGCAAGGATTCATCAAGCGGACTCACCTGGTCGACAAGGGCGACAACCAGCTATACCTGGCAGAATGCAGTCAACTATTGCAGCAGCTATTCAGAGGGCGGACTCAGCGGCTGGCATCTGCCGACGATCAGCGAGTTGAGAACACTTATTCAGAATTGCTCTGCAACTCAGACAGGCGGCTCCTGCGGTGTTACCGATTCATGCCTTTCATACAGTAATTGCAGCAATGGTGCTTGTTCCGGTTGTTCTGGTACAAACAGCAAGTTGGGAGACACCGACTTTTTATGGTCTTCCTCTACTAATTCAGATAATACAGGTTACGCATGGGGCGTGGGTTTCAGCTACGGCTACGTGTACGACAGCAATAAGACTAACGGCAAGCATGTCCGTTGTGTGAGGTAGGTCGTGACCGCATTTAGCGCAGCGAAGCGAGCATTTTTGCCCGCCCTTTTGAAGGGGGCGGGCTCGGCTCGCCCTTTGGGGGAGCTGACGCGAAGCGTCTGAGAGGGTTTTCTCGCCTTTAGGCGAGTCGAAAAAACATGATTTTTAGTTGAATTAAATTTAAAATTGTGCTATTCCAAATATTGTTGTTTTGTAAATTTAATTTATGGAGTAGAAAATGAATGATACAATTATTTCTTACGGCGGAATAGAATACAAGAAATCAAACAATATTTTGGAAGACGCAAAAATAATCATCGAATCGGCGCAAAGTTTTGCATATTTAGCCATAAATTATGCGATTACTCAACGCAACTGGCTTCTTGGCAGACGTATTGCCGAAGAAGATTTAGGCGGTGAGGCAAGAGCTGAGTACGGAAAATCGGTTATCAAAAATCTTTCAAAGGAACTGACCGACTTATACAGAAAAGGATTTGACGCCAGCAACCTGTATAAGTATATTGAATTTTATCAGGCTTTCAGAAATTTAGACGCAGTGAGTCTAAAATCTTTGTCCTGGTCTCATTTCAGGATTCTGCTTCAAGTGGAAGATAAACAGGCAAGAGACTGGTATTCAAAAGAAGCTATAACAGAAACATGGAGCACGCGGACTTTGCAGCGCAACATATCTTCGCAGTATTATGAGAGAACTTTGCTTTCCCAGCACAAACAGCTTGTAAAAGATGAAATGCATCAAATCACGCAACCTTTACAGGACAAGCTGGAATTTATAAAAAATCCGATGGTGGCAGAATTTTTAGGACTTTCGCAGAACACTGATTTTACAGAAAGTAAGCTTGAAGCCGCAATAATCACAAATATTCAAAAATTCCTCATGTAATTAGGCAAGGGCTATGCTTTTGTGGCGCGCCAGCAGCACATTCATACTGAAAAAGAAGATTATTACATAGATCTTGTTTTCTATAACTATATTCTAAAATGTTTCGTGCTGATTGACCTGAAAACATCAAAAGTAACACATCAGGATGTCGGACAGATGGATATGTATGTCCGAATGTATGACGAACTGAAAAGAACGGAAGGTGATAATCCCACATTCGGCATTATTTTGTGTGCAGATACTGACGAAAATATTGCAAAATATTCCATTCTGCACGGGAATGAAAAACTTTTTGCGACAAAATACAAACTTTACCTCCCCGATGAACAGAAACTGAAAGCAGAAATCGAGGCACAAAAAGAAATTTTCAGGCTGCAACATAACAAATGATGTCCGCTGTGTCTGCAACGCTGATCAGCGCACGGTTTCACAAAATAAGGGGTTGATTTTTCAAGAGATTTTTAGAGAATCCGTTGCGGCTGATCCCACGCGCTCCGACAAACCTTGTCACTATTTGTTCAGTTCGAACCTTATCACGATATTTCTTTTGATTTTTGTCTTTTTGATTTCATCGGGTTTTTTGATTTTTCCGCTGCTTTTTTCGACACAGTCAAGTGCCGCTTTGTCAAGGATCTCCTCTCCCGATGACCTTGTGATCCTTATCTCTTTGAAGAAGCCGTCAGTATCGATGACGAACGAGATCTTAACAGCTCCTTCAATGCCGTGGCGCTGCGCCAGCAGAGGATAAACTTTGTTTTTCGCGATCTCTTCGTTCACTTTTTTGTTGTAGTCGGCAACAATTTTTTTCGTGTCTGTCTTCGGAGTTTCAGCGGCTTCAGCGCTTCCTGTTTTGCTTCCCTGCCCTTTTTCATAACTCCCGGCTTCAGCATCGGTCATTTCAGCCATTCTGAGGCCGCTTTCCGGAGAAACAACTTCTTTAATCTCTTCTCTCAGTTCGGCCGGTTTTTCGGGCAAAGTATCTTTTTTCACGATTTTTTTCGGCTTCGGAACTTCAGGCTTCGGTTTCGGCTTGGGCAGATCTTCCGGCGGAGCCGGTTTCTCCATTTTCAGCATGAGTTTCGTCGCTTTGACGACATCGCTTTCCTTAAAAAGATCTGTCCTTGAAAGAAGGAAGAGACCGTGTAGGAATATCGAGAATATAACGGCAAAAGTGAAAATACGGTCAGTGTTGTTCAAGTTCGTTCTCCGCTTTTTTCTCAGCCGCGATAGCCAGATTTTCAAAACCGAGTTTCCGCGCAGCATCCATCACGAAAATAAAAAGTCCGAAGTGCGCCGATTCATCTGCTTTGAGCGTTATGACATCGTGCTTTTCAGCCGTTGCGAGCTCTTTTTCACGCTTGAGTTCATTAAAGACATCATCTTTTTTCACGACTTTTCCGTTAAAAGTTATCGTGTTGTCGGCAGTTACAGTGATCTCAAGAGTCTTCATCGGCCTTTTTTCGGCAGTCTCGGCGTTCGGCAGCTTGATGTTGAGCCCTTTCTGCGAGATCACCGCGGTTATGAGGAAAAATATGAGAAGGTTGAAGATTATGTCGATCATCGGAGTGAGGTTCACTTCGCGCCGCTCTCTTTTCTGAAAGCCATGATTGAATTTTATCATCTCACTTCCCCTGATTCATAGCGGCGATCATCTTCTGGGCATTCTGCATCATAAGGTGCGAGATCTTGTCGAGTTTTCTTTCAAGATAGTTGTGGGCGAAAAGGATCGGGATGGCCACTGCAAGCCCTGCCGCAGTCGTAAGAAGCGCCTCCCAGATACCTCCTGCAAGAATGCTGATGTCGCTCATTTCTCCCGCCGCAGCGACACGCGAAAAAACTTTGATCATACCGATGACAGTTCCCAGAAGCCCCATGAGCGGCGTGACGCTTCCGAGCATCGAAAGAAAGTCGAGCCTGCGGTTCAGCTCGAAAAGAATGTCGTCTCCTGCGACACTTGCCGCCTTTTCGGAGGCCTCTTCCGAATCCCCTTCAAGAACAGCCGAAAAAAAGCCTTTGAGAGCTCCCTTTTCCGATTCAAGCAGATCTTTTGCAACACCGGCGCCTTTGTTTTTGAGCACATCCATGATCTCACCCAGCTTCCCGGCACTTATCATTCTGACTTTGGAAAAAACGAGGATCCTTTCGATAAATACCGCAAGCGCGATGATCGAAGAAAGGATTATCGGATACATCATAAATCCGCCCTTTTCAATAAGTTCAGCCATCTTTGACTCCTTAAAAAATAGAAAAACAACAAAATCGCCTGATTCTGCCAAACCATTAGCTATATGTCAATCAAATTAGACCATGCTAACAATAAAAGATTTTTTCCAGAAATATTTTCGACATTTTGCTTTTTCCAAAATCTTTGCAATCTCAAAAAAACGAATTCTTATTTTAGCCGAAATATTGCTTTTGCGTCCGCAACGCCGATCAGCACACGGCTTCACAAAACAGCTTACTGATTTTACAAGAGATTTTCCAAACATGTTTTTCGGTTATTCGTCATTCTGAGCGTAAGCGAAGAATCTCAGAGATCTTTCACATTCGTTCAAGATGACAAGCGGGCGAGTCGCCCGCACTCCCAGAGGGTTCACAAAACAAGGGATTAAAAACTCTCGTTAATTTAATCACAAATTTTAAGTAAAAATTTTTTTAATATTTTTCTTGACATTCGAAAATATCCCAATAACATTATCGCGAAATTAGTTTTTTTGATATTAGACCATGCAGGTTTATCTGCATAAGCTATTATTCTTTCATTATTATGGGGAGCTTCGGCTCCCTGTTTTTTTATGAGGAAATTATCATGGAACTCTTCGATTTCGCCTTTATCAGCAACTACGATGACAGATTTTTCAATTTAGCAGAACTCGCAGACAAAGAAAGTTGGGATTTTTCCGATTCCCAAAAGAAAATATGTGCCATTTTGAAGAATTATGTTCAATATACTTTCAAAAAACTTTATGACGACAAACAGATCGCCTACACGGCTGACAACAGGTCCGCGTGTTTCAATACCGGGCTGACAACACCTTATTACGAAGATATTTACGCTCTTTTTACCGAGCATCACGGACTTAAATCGGGAAAAGACTGCCAGCCTTTCTATCTGTTGGGATTTATGAAAGAAAGCGACCACAAACTTGCGCAGCATTTTTCGGGAGCAAATCTTCCAAAAAGAGCAAATTATTTTCAGAAATCTGAAGAACTTGTTCTGAATCCGCTGTATGAAATAACTTCTAATGTCGAGCATATTATCAAAGACAATATCAACAGGTTTCCGCCGTTTTTTCAGTCTTTGAATACTCCGGCTCAAAATTCTCTGCTGCTCGGAGCAATAGGGATTGCGAAGAAACGGGCGTTTGCGAATTACAACATCGCTGTTCCTCAATATTACAACGGAAAAATTCAGCTTTTGCTGCCGCTTTATCTTTCTCACTCGGAAAATCCCGATCTGGCTCTCGCGTTGGAACAACATGAAAAATGCTATATCGCAAGAACATGCCTTACGATGAAAATGGCTTACAACAATGCCCGACTTATCACAAAACCGCAAAGCACTTGGTTGAAACCTTAAAACTAACAAATGTCCGCGGCGTCCGCAACGCCGATCAGCGCACGGCTTCACAAAATAAGGGGTTGAGGTTTCAAGAGAATATTGCAGACAAAAAATTTTTTCAGCGTATAATCACCGGCGTTTTTTTGGAGAAACTGATGGAATTCAAGCTTCATTCGCAGTTCGAGCCGGCGGGAGATCAGCCCGAGGCGATAAAAAAGGTCATAAACAATTTCAAGAACGGCTCGAAGCGCGAACTTATCCTGGGTGCGACGGGAACGGGAAAAACTTTCGTCATGGCGCATCTCATCAAGGCTTTGAACGTGCCGACTCTCGTCATCGCCCACAACAAGACGCTTGCGGGGCAGCTTTACGGCGAATTCAAGAACTTTTTTCCTGAAAACGCGGTGGGATATTTCATTTCGTTTTACGACTACTACCAGCCTGAAGCCTACATTCCGACGACTGACACCTACATCGAAAAGGACGCTGCGCGCAACGACGACATCGAGCGGATGCGCCACTACGCCACGGCTCACCTGCTTGAAAACAGGCAGTGCGTGATCGTCGCTTCGGTGAGTGCGATCTACGGCATCGGTTCGCCCGAATACTACAAGGATCTCACGATAAAACTTTTTGTCGGCAACACCTACCCGATGCAGAAACTGTGCGCCGACCTCGTCGAAACGCAGTACGAACGGACGAATACCGACCTTCAGCGCTGCAAATTCCGCGTAAAAGGCGATGTCGTTGAGATTTTTCCGCCTTACGAAGAGGATGTCGCAGTAAGGATTTCATATTTTGGTGACGAGATCGAGGAGATCTCTCTGATAAAGCCGTTTGAAGGGAAAAAAATCAAGAACTTAGATTCGGTCAGCGTCTATCCTTCAAGCCACTATGTTGCCGAAAAAGAGACTTTGAAGCGTTCGGTCGAAAAAATCAAAGTTGAGCTCGCCGAGCGGATAAAATACTTCGAAAACAGCGGCAAACTCATCGAGGCGCAGCGGATAAAAGAACGCGTGACGCAGGATCTGGCGATGCTGGAAACTGCCGGTTACTGCTCGGGGATCGAGAATTATTCGAGATATATCACGAACCGCGAGGCTGGTGAAACGCCGCCCACACTCATGGATTATTTCGGCGACGATTTTCTTGTGATCGTTGATGAATCGCACGTCACTCTGCCGCAGATAAAGGGAATGTACCGCGGCGACCGCGCAAGAAAAGAGGTGCTCGTGAACTACGGTTTCCGCCTTCCAAGCGCACTTGACAACAGGCCTCTGAATTTCGACGAGTTCATTTCAAAGACCGACAAAGTGATGTTCGTTTCGGCAACTCCAAAAGAGTATGAGATCGATCAAGTCCGCGAGATCATTGAGCTTATAAACAGGCCGACCGGGCTTCTTGACCCGCTTCCGCAGATACTTCCGGCTAAAAACGAGATCGCGGAACTATACGACGAGATCGTGAAAGAAACTGCCGAGGGCGGCAAAATCCTCGTCACCTCACTCACAAAAAAAATGGCGGAAGACCTCACTGATTTTCTCAAGGCACGCGGCATCAGAGCCAAGTATCTCCACAGCGACATCGACAGCATCGAGAGGCTCAAGATCGTCATGGAACTCAGAAAAAACATGTTCGATGTCCTTGTCGGAGTCAACCTTCTGCGAGAAGGTCTCGACATCCCCGAAGTTTCGCTCGTTGCGATCCTCGATGCCGACAAAGAGGGATTCCTGCGCAGCGAAGCCTCACTCATCCAGACGATCGGACGCGCCGCGAGAAACGAAAAAGGACGCGCGCTCCTTTTTGCCGACTCAATGCCCGATTCCCTCAAAAACGCAGTTTACGAGACCATGCGCCGCCGGCAGATCCAGGAAAAATTCAACGCCGAACACGGCATCACGCCTCACAGCGTCAGCAACAAAGCGATACTCGACATAGAATCGCACATCCCCGGTCACTCAAAGGACGACTCCCCGAAAGCCCCGAGACACAAGATAGTCAAACTCATCTCCGAACTTGAAGCCGAGATGAAAAAAGCAGCCGACAGCTGGGATTTCGAGTACGCCGCGATGCTCCGCGACAAGATCTTCAAATATAAAGCGAGTCTGGATAAATAATTGGAGAATGACATGAAAAAATTTATGCTCTTTGCATTATTTGCACTTCTTGCGTTTGCATGCGGTGGGGGAAGCGGAAGCTCTTTCAACGCCGAAAAAAGCGCTTACGGCGATCCTACTGTCACAAGTGTCGCAGCTATCAACATCGGTATGCTCACCAATGAGAAAAAGCTCCATGTCCTTGAGAGATCGGGAACGGCTGAATTTTCAGGAAGAGTTTTCGACGTTATCGATGTCAAGATCAATGACAGCAGCGAAGCCGAGATGCTTTTCTCGCCGTTTCCTGTCACGAAAGAGACAAAAAAGATCTTTTTCGGCGGCTACACTTCAAAAAGCGGTGAAGGGATAAAACCGAAAGAGGCAATCGAAGTAGATCTGCCGAAACTCGGCGAAACGACAGAAGGAAGCGGAGAATTCACGGTAAAACTCCCGGGAATGCCGGTCGAAGTCGATGTCCCGCTCGACTGGACACTCAAACTTGAGGAGGAAGACGTTTCTATAAACACTCCTTCCGGCTCTTATTCGGGAGTCCGCCACTACACTGGAAGCGGAAATATAAGCGAAGGGACTCTCGGCGACTTTCTCGGAAACACAGAATTTACCGGTGAAGTCTACTTCAGCCCGACACTCGGGATCCCGGTCAAATACAAACTTAACGGCGTCAACTTCGAAGGAGACCTCGAATCGGTCTGGGATTATGGAGACCCCGACGAAACCGGCTACAGAGTCATGAAGAAATCGGGCATCGTAAACAGCGAAAATCCTTCGTTCCAACTGAGTACTTATGAACTTAAAGGAAATTTCGACGCCGATCCGAACCAGCACGCGAAAATGCTTCTTGAGATCAGGTATCTTGACGAAAACGCGGCGAAAAATGACCCTCAGCCCGAAATAAATGTCGAATTCGGCACGGTCATGGGATACTTTCCGTCACAGCTTGTAGAATCGCCTGTCAGCATATTCTTTCCTGAAGAAAACGAAGGCTTCAGATACTTTATCGCTTACGTCAGCCAGGCGGCGAAAGGTCATAACGGACCGATATCCTACCGAATTTCCGTCACCGGCGGCGAATCGGTAAAGCCTCTGCGCGTCACGGCAAGGATATATTACAATAAAGTCGAGTAAAAAACGCTCATATTTTTTTCAGGAAAATCGCTTATTTGCAGGATGAGAGCAAAAAAATCTTGACAAACGCCTTTTATTTACTATCAATCCTGCCCGTGAATTTCGTTTTGTTCACTCTCAATGCCAATGCTTGGGTGTTTTAACAAAAATCAAAAATGGTTCTAGTCAGTTTGAAAGAAATGGGTAACTTCTTTGAAAGAGTCCTTTGATTTCGATATTTTATCAACCACTTGGAGAATCTTATGAATTTACAAGAATTGAAGAACAGAAAACCCGATGAACTCGTCGCAATGGCCGAACAGCTCGGTATCGAGGAGGCTTCATCGAAAAGAGTACAGGAACTTATTTATGAGATCCTGCAGAAACTCGTTGAAAACAATGAAATCATTGAAGCGGACGGCGTCCTTCAGATCCTCACGGACGGTTTCGGTTTCCTCAGAAGCCCGAAATACAACTACCTTCCGGGTCCCGACGACATTTACGTTCCGCCGTCAATGATCAAAAGATACGGTCTCCGCACAGGTCAGACGATCAGCGGTGAAATCAGAAGCCCGAAAGAAGGCGAAAGATACTTCGCACTTCAGAAAATCACATCGGTTTTTGAGTCCGAAGACATCGAAAAGAACAGACACACACCTCTTTTTGACAACCTCACTCCTTTCTACCCGACTCAGAAGATCCATCTCGAGACGAAAAGCACCGTTATGTCAACGAGGATCATGGATCTGCTTGTTCCGATAGGCATGGGACAGCGCGGTCTTCTCGTTGCTCCGCCGAGAACCGGTAAGACCGTCCTTCTTCAGGACATCGCTCACTCAATCACCGAAAATCATCCCGACATTTTCCTCATCGTTCTCCTTATCGACGAACGTCCCGAGGAAGTTACCGATATGATGAGAAGCGTTAAGGCTGAAGTCATCGCTTCAACGTTCGACGAACCGGCTACCCGCCACGTTCAGGTCGCTGAAATGGTTCTCGAAAAGGCTAAGAGAATGGTTGAATACGGCAAAGACGTCGTTATCCTTCTCGACTCGATCACAAGACTTGCAAGAGCTTACAACGCAGTCGTTCCGCCGTCAGGCAAGATCCTTTCCGGCGGTGTCGATGCAAACGCTCTCCACAAACCGAAAAGATTCTTCGGTGCTGCAAGAAACATCGAGGAAGGCGGCTCACTAACCATCATCGCGACTGCTCTTATCGATACCGGAAGCCGTATGGACGAAGTCATTTTTGAAGAGTTCAAAGGAACCGGTAACATGGAAGTCCACCTTGACAGAAAGCTCATGGAAAAGAGAATTTTCCCGTGTCTCGACATCAACAAGTCGGCGACAAGAAAGGAAGAGCTTCTTCTCGAGCCGGACGTTCTCAACAAAGTCTGGATCCTCAGAAAACTTCTCCATCCGCTCAATGTCATCGACTCCATGGAGTTCATGCTCGACAAGATGGGCAAAACCAAATCCAACAAGGATTTCCTCAAGGCTATGAACGCATAAACCTTTGAGATCACGCGGTTTTTTATATCCTGTCCGACGCCCGGCAAAAAAAAGAATCTTTCTGCTTCTTCTGATTGCCGCTGTCGTTGCGGCAGGATTTTTTTTGCGCAAAAAACCTTACGAATACCCTTTTTTATGGTCGCAGACGGCTGTGGAAAAGATGACTTTCGAAAATGCGGAAAAATACTGTGAAAATCTTGAAGAAAACGGTTTCAATGACTGGCACCTGCCTGAACTTTACGAAATCAGAACTCTTGCCGACAAATGTCTGGAAGAGGAAAATCCCGATTTCTGCGCCGTAACCGACAGCTGCGAATGGAACAACTGCGAAAGCGAACTCTGCGGAAAATGTGTAAAATATGAAGAAAATTTTGATTTCGGATCATTCTGGACAAGAACACAGCTTCACGGCGAAAAAATTTTCGTTTTCACTATTTCAGCAGAAGAAACCAAAGAAAATCAGGCAGCCAAAAACGAAACGCATTTCACGAAATGCGTGAGAAAGAAATAGCGCCGCAATCACTCGTTATTATTGATCCTGCCCCAGACGTTACGGACTGATTCTTTAAGGGTTTTCACATCTTCGGCGTCTTTGGTCGCCGTGATCCTGAGGAAAACACACTGGTCAATCTCTGCGATGCCGCGGGCGATGTCTTCGGCAAGAGACTGGCATGAGGGAGATCCGCACATTCCGCAGTCGATATTGGGAAGGACCTGCATGATCGTATCGACATGCTCCATTTTTTCAAGAGCTTTTTCCATGTCGTCGTCAAGCGAAAGCATTGATCTCGGCTGAAGTTTTTCAAGGTTGAAAGCCTCCTTGAGATATTCGTTTCCGCACTTGCCGAAAAGGCTGCAGTTTGCACATGCAGGATTGTCTTTTTCCTCTTCCGACTTGTCGCACGGCGGCAGATTTACACGCTGAAGAAGATTCCTTACTGTGAGAAAACGGTTTCCCGGAACAAGGATCCCTCCTGCGCAGCTTTCATCGCATGCCCTGAGTTCAAGGAAATTTATGTTTTCGTCAAGATCGCCGTTTTCGAGTTTATCCAAAATCTCGATAACATTGTGTATCCCGTCGATCGCCATAGCGTGGTTGTCTCGCCTGATGCACTCGCCGCCGGTAAGTTCCCACGCAACATGGGTGTTGTCCGCCGGACGGCAGAGTTTTCCCGAATCGGCTTTGTCGTTTGAGACAAAAGAATAAATTTTATTGTAGACGAGATCCATATTTATAACCCCGTCGATACTCGATTTTTTTTCGCCTACAGGATGTTTGATCGCAACGATCTTCGCGGCACACGGAGAAACGTAAAAAATTCCTATCTCAGCAGGGTTGATCCCTGTTTTTTTGAGCTCGTTACGGCAGTGCGCCGCAGCGATGTCAAGCGGCGGTTTGATAAGGGCGATATGCTTGAGCAGCGAGGGGAAACGGACCTGGATGAGCCTTATGACAGCAGGACAGAAAGAGGAAATCAGAGGAAATTCGGCATCGGGTCTTTTTTCAAACTCTTTCTGAGCCTCTTCAAAAAGCGACGATGCGCGGGAAACCTCGTAAACATGGGTAAAACCTACACTTTTCAAACCTTCAAAAACCGATCTAGTGCCTGATTTTTCGTCAAACTGCCCCATCAAAACCGAAGGAACAAGCGCAACGCGGCATTTGTAGTTGAAAATTTTCTGGAAATCGTCCTGTTCGACGATTATCGCATCGTGTTTGCACGAAATCATGCACATTCCGCAGTCGACACACTTGTCGGGGTTTACCGAAGCCTTTCCTCCGCGGATCCTGATTGCATCTGTCGGACAAGTCCTCATGCAGTGCGTGCAGCCGATGCACTTGTTCTTGTTGATTCGCAGTGCGTGATGAAAAAAAGGGCGTTTGTTGTGTGTCGTCATTCGACCTCCTGCTATCCGAGATTAAAGGAGAGAGTTAATTTCGTTCCTTTCCCGACCTCTGTTTCTATTTTCATGTCGTCGACATTGGCCTTGATATTCGGAAGCCCCATTCCTGCACCGAAACCCATCTCGCGGACTTTTGTCGAAGCCGTTGAGTAGCCCTGCTGCATTGCAAGACCGATGTCGGGGATGCCGGGACCTTCGTCGTCAAGTACGATTTCTATTTTCTTGGGTGAAATATCGGCTGTGATCGTTCCGCGGTAAGCGTGAGCGACAATGTTGACTTCGGCCTCATAAAGTGCGACGACAACGCGCTTCAGCACCCCTGTATCGACATTCAGTTTTTTGAGAACTTTCTTGATGTTACCCGAAGCGTTTCCGGCATTAAGGAAATCGCCGCCTTCCACGTGATATTCAAACTTCATGTTTCACCTTTAAAAAATCAATAAACAGGCTGCAATCCGTGACTGTAAAGTATCCCCGAAATGTGGAAAACCGACAGCGGACACTCGATTATCACGGCATCGTTTTCCTTAGCTAAACTGATCATCTCTTCGGTCGCTTTTTTCCTTCTTGCAAGAAGTATCGCCGAAACATCCATCATGTCGGCAGTCCTTACCGACTGCGGGTTTGCAAGCCCCGTGATCAGGATCCCGTTGTCAAAAGGAGTAGTCAGAACGTCACTCATCAGATCAGATGCGAAAGCCCTCTCGATCTCGCGGTCGGCAAACTCTTCCCCGCAAACGACTTTTGCATCGAGAAGTTTAACAATTTCACTTATTTTCATGTTTCAAACACCTTAAATAAAAAAAACGGTAATCAAACAAAACGGCAAATATTTTACACAGAATACAAAAAATAGCAAAAGATTTTGGGTTGTGACGCCACCGGATCCGTTTTTTTTGAACTCAAAACCGTTTTGCGTATAATCACCCGCTTTTTTTGAACTTTTATGGAGAAAAAAATGGCTTCGAACAAACAGGAAAAACTCAAAATCCCGCTGAAACAGTCAATGATGATGCTGCTAGGCTTCTGCAAGGACAAGCTCAAGGAACAGGTTGTCTCAGTCCTTCCGGTAGTCATCTATCTCATTTTCTTCCAGTCATCGATCCTCGGCATGCCGATCTATGAAGCTGGCGTCATTTCAGTAGGTATCGGTCTCGTTATTCTCGGACTGGCATTTTTCCTCGAAGGTCTTTTCCTCGGCATCATGCCGCTCGGCGAGATCCTGGGTGTCAAACTGCCGCTTAAAAGCGGGCTATTCACGATAATCGCGTTCAGTTTCATTCTCGGTTTCGGTGCGACTTACGCAGAACCTTCGATCGCGATACTCAAGGCGAACGGTTCTTTCGTAAAGCCGTGGGAAGCGCCTCTTCTCTTCGTGATGCTCAACCAGAAAGCGGAATATCTCGTTGCATTCGTCGGGATCGGTGTCGGCATCGCGGTCATCGCCGGCATGCTCCGTTTCATGAAGTCGATCTCTCTTAAACCTTTTATTTTATCAGTCATTCCGCTCCTTCTCGTTTTCACGGTCTGGGGCGTTTTTGATCCGAATATCCTCTATATCACAGGTCTTGCATGGGATTGCGGCGCAGTTACGACCGGTCCTGTCACGGTCCCGCTCGTTCTGGCACTCGGTATCGGTATCTGCAGAACGGTCGGCAGCGAAGACAGCGATTCGATGGGCTTCGGTGTAGTCACTCTGGCCAGCGCGTTCCCGATCCTTGCAGTATATATTTTCGGCGCAGCACTCAACATGAGTCTGCCTGAACCGATGTCGCAGAGTGATTTTTTCAGTGTTTCGAACCATGAAAAAGCTCTCCAGATAGTCGGCTCTGAAGAAAAATTCGAAGCTGTCAAGCAGCAGTTTTCCGAAGCGGCTCTCTCGGCAAGCGAAAAAGTTGAAGAAGCGATAAACCTCGTCAATGTCGCAAGCACGAAGTTCTTCGAAGCGGCAAAGGCGATCCTTCCGCTCACGATCTTCATCCTTCTCGTTTTCGTCGTTCTTCTGCGCGAAAAACTGCCTAAAAAGGATGAAATTTTCCTCGGGATCTTCATTTCGATCCTCGGCATGGGACTTTTCGGGATCGGCATGGAATACGGCCTTTCCAAGATCGGAACACAGGTCGGTTCGCGTCTTCCCGCATCTTTCAGCGCGATAGAACTGAGCGACAGCCAGGAGACGATGCACAACTTCGACAAGGCGATCGTGCAGAAGTCGATCACGCCTGATGGCGAAGTCAACGAATTTTTCTTCAAAAAAGAGGACGACAACAAATATTCGCAGATCCCGTTCGTTGAGAAAAACTACGACGAACAGAAAAAAATCTACCGCTACATCCCGCAGATAGGCCCCATTTTCGGCGAAAACGGCGGCAGCGGCGGATACCTGATAGTCATTCTCTTCGCATTCATCATGGGATTCGGAGCAACGCTGGCCGAACCTGCACTCAACGCGCTCGGCATGAAGGTAGAAGAACTTTCTGTCGGTACTTTCAAGAAAACAACTCTGATCTATGCGGTCGCTTTCGGCGTAGGCTTAGGCATCGCGCTCGGCGCAGTGAAGATCATCTGGAACATTCAGATTTTCTGGATGCTCATTCCGTCATACATAATCCTGCTCATTCTTACGCTGATGTCAGATGAGCAGTACGTCAACATCGGCTGGGACAGCGCGGGCGTTACCACAGGTCCCGTCACAGTCCCGCTCGTTCTTGCCATGGGTCTCGGACTCGGCGCGAGAGTTGAAGGCGTCGTCGAAGGTTTCGGCATCCTCAGCATGGCTTCGGCGTGTCCGATCCTGGCTGTCCTCCTCATGGGAATCAGCGCGAGCCGCAAGGCGAAGAAAATGCAGAATTCAAACAACGGAGGCAGATAATGAAATTCACGAATATCGCAAAATTCACGTGCAGTGTTTATAAAAACGTCTCTCCGAAAGTCGCAGAAGCCCTGAAGGAATGTGGTATAGACGAATATATCGCACAGCGCAGCAGCTCGTTGGTTTCGACCGACAAGCACTGGCTTTTCAACCGCAAGGGCGTTGCCGAAAACATCCTTGAAACATACCACTTTTACGTTCCGGCTGAAAAAGAGAAGGAAGTTTTCGACAAGATCGTCTACGATGCCGACCTCTCGCAGGAAGGGCGCGGCTCGATATTCACCGAACCGGCAGTCCTTATTGAAAAAAGCGGAAACAACGAAAATTTCGACGGACTTGATTTCCAGCTTGAAAGCAGACAGTCGAACTACATGGGTATCTGCGCGATAACCCAGCGCGGAAAAGGGTTCACCCTCGCAAAAACAGCGATCGACAAAGGTTCGGGCGTTCCGATGATCTCCTACGGCATCGGCGGCGGGATCCGCGACAGAATGGGACTCATCAGGATCACGATCCCCGCTGAAAAAGAGACGATAAACATTGTCGTCGCCAACCACGATGCGCAGGGAATGATGGATCTCCTCATTGAAGGCGGTCACCTCGACCGTCCCGGCATGGGCTTTATCTTCTCCTATCCGGTAAATCTTGCGACTCTCGACTCGAAAACCTTCTTCGGAGCTAACCGCGCGGCTGCCAGCATGGGTCAGATAATCAGCGTCATCGACTCGATCCAGGGCGGCACCGAGTGGAGAAAACGGACTCTCAACGCCAAAAACGCGATAGAACGAACCTACATGTCTAACCTTGAGAACATCATGCTCATCTGCAACGACACGCAGTCGAAAGAGATGCTCGACGCGGCAATGTCGGCGGGAGCAAGCGGCGCAACGATATCGAACTGCCGGCAGATGACCAAAACGAAGGACGGTTTCGCAAAGAAATCGATGGAGATATCCGACATGGTAATCGGTGCAGCACAGCGGAAAGGGATCCTCACCGCGCTCGTCAGAGCGGGCTTCTTCTCAGACAAAACCGACGGAAAGATCATCGTCAAGAAGAGCGGAACAGCGTTTTCCTACACCGACAAAAAGAAAAAGTAATATTTTAAGAGGTAAAAAATGAAATTTTCACTCATTCCGGTCCTTTCAGTTCTGTTTTTGTTCATTTCATGCAGTTCGGGGCAGAATTTCGAAGGCTTCGAAGACAAAGTTTTCATAAACTGCATCAAAAAAACTGACAAAAAGTTTGAAGAAATCCGGGAACTTGACTGCTCCAACACAGAAGAGACGCTTAAGGCAAACCCGTTCGGCGAATCGCTTATAAACAGCATCAAAGGCGTCGAAAAACTCACGAATCTTGAAAAGCTCGTTCTGAAAAAGAACAAGATCGTCGATATTTCGATGCTCTCGCAGCTCAAAAACCTCAAACACCTTGACCTCGGCGAAAACGAGATCACAACGATGTATCCGCTCGAAAATCTGACAGGTCTTACCTATCTCAACCTTGACAAGAACTTCATCGGCGACATGCGCCCGGTAAAAGACCTCGTCAACCTTGAGGAACTCGACCTCAGCCGCAACGGGATACAGGGGCTTGCCGATTTCTCGAAGCTCAAAAAGCTCAAAAAACTTTATCTCAACAGCAACAGGATAAGCGATGTCGCACAGATCGCAGACCTCACCGAGCTGACACATCTCTACCTCAACGACAACGCCGTCATCGAGATTTTCCCGCTCAAACCACTGCAGAAACTCAAAGTCTTAAGCCTCAACATCAACCGCATCGACATCATCCTTGTCCTCGGCAAACTCTTGGCTCTCGAAGAACTTTACATGCAGGACAACCAGCTCCGCGACCTCGCGCCGATCAACGATCACCCGAAACTCAAACTCGTTGATGTCGAAATGAACTCGATCTACTCATTCGACAGCGTCGCAGACCTCGAAGCACGCGGCTGCAAAATTCTGGGCAAAAAAGTACAGACGAAATAATGCAAAATAGCTTTTGGCGGCGTCTCCCTAAACTCCTTATACTCCCTAGGCTCCCTATTCCCGCGCCGCCGAGATAACCGGAGGCAAAAATGAAAAAATCACTTCTTGCTTTCACCATTTTCTGCCTGTTTTTTCTGATTTCATGCGGAAGCGGCTCGAAAAATGAAGATAAAACCGATTCCGCGACTGACACTGATGATACAGACACTTCATCTGAGCAGAATGATGAAGATCCGACTCAGACTGATGATATTGAACCGGAAAGCCTTACCGACCTTTCCGAGTCCGGAACAGCGAACTGCTACATCGTCCGAACCGCTGGAAAATACAGTTTTAATGCGACTGTGCGCGGAAACGGGAAAAAAGTTAAAGGCATTGATTTTACTGACGAAAAACTAAATCCTGCAGGTGTAAAACTTGTCTGGCAGAGTGATAAAAACGGTCTGATCGATTCACTTCAACTCGAAGATGGAAAAATTTATTTTACCGCAAAAAATCTGGGTGGAAACGCTCTTGCAGCTGCACTCGATGAGGCGGGAAACATTATCTGGAGCTGGCACATCTGGCTTTTGGACGAAGATATTTTAGACGTAAAAACAGCAGACGGCGTTATGGTGATGGACAGAAATCTCGGAGCAGCATCACTTGATCCTGACTCTCCGGAAAGCCACGGACTGCTCTACCAATGGGGAAGAAAGGATCCTTTTCCGGCTTCACCCGTAGTTTCCGGCGGAACGACTTCTACTATGCCTGTTCCGATCTACGATGCTGACGGAGATGAAGTCGAGACCGCTCATTCTTCAATGGAAAATTCAGACAACAATACTCTTGAATATGCGATTTCCAACCCTACGACGGTTTTGAGCAACTATTCTCAATATACAGAATGCCGCGACTGGCTGCATGCAGAGTTCTCGAATCCTGCGCTCTGGGGCGGCTCCGACGGAGAAAAGAGCCTTTTCGACCCGTGCCCTGCAGGTTACAGAGTGCCTAAAGCAGGAACTTTCGACTTTTTCACTTCCAGCGGCGGATATGAGACCGATATCGCCTCTTTTTCCGTTTACGACATCTCCATGGACGGTGTAATTGACGGAAATGACTACAAAAACGGCTGGCACATCCTGCTTGATCCGGCATCGGGTTCACACTCTTATTTTCCTGCCGCAACGCGCTACGACGGCTCCTACGCGATGCTGATGGGCAGCAAAACCGGACTCTGGGGCAACTACTGGTACGCTGATGCCGACAAATCGGATGACACTGTCGTTCCCTGCGGAGCATTCGCGCTTGCATTCCAGTTCGGAGAAACAGTTTCAGCCTCTCCGAAAGCTGTCGGAGGACGCGCAGACGGATATTCTGTCAGATGTGTGAGAGAATAATCCTAAAATTAAAAATTTATTTTTGACTTTTAAACGCTTATTCCTATAATCATGCGAAGTTTTGTTTATGTGATTCTTGGAATTTTATTGGAGGTTCAGAAAAAATGAAGAGATTACTGGTAGTTATGCTGTTGTTGTTCGGATGCACGGTTTTCGTTTCATGCAACAGCTACGATGTTGAAGGAAAACCCGAAATTGCGTCGAACCCGGCAAAAATGGTCTTTGCTTACTATCCGTGGGATGACGGAAGCGATGCCGACACCGGCAACCAGGAAGATACCGACACGGAACCGGCTGACACCGATACCGACACCGATACCGACACCGATACGGACACGGATACCGATACCGACACCGATACCGACACCGATACGGACACGGATACAGATACCGACACCGATACCGATACGGATACTGACACGGACACTGATACAGATACCGACACGGATACCGATACGGACACTGATACAGATACCGACACGGATACCGATACGGATTCAGGCGAAGGTGCTGTAGAAGAAGCTCCGGTTTATTTCGTAAAATCAGCTGTTGCAGATGTAATCACCGAAGAATTTGAAATTTACAACCGCGGTGTTACGGGTGAACTCAAGATCAGAAAGATCAACATGATCGACCCGAACGGTCAGCTTATCGCAAACCTTGATAATGCAACATACAAAAAACTTTTCCAGATCGAAGTTCAGAAGATGGAAAACGGCATTGCAACTGAAGGCTACAACGCAAAAGGACTTACTTTCGACTACATGGGCGAAAATAAGGACGATGCGATCGCTTCCCTCTGCCCGCTTCAGCTCGACTCAGCTGTAAAAACCTGCAAAAAAGGGTTCGATCTGAAAAAATATAACTCGAAATTCAAAATCCGCATCAGCTATGACAAGGCTGCGGCGGAAGAATTGACGAAAAATCCGCCGGCAGACTATAAACTCAGCGGTGAATTTTCGATCGAAATCTGCACGAACGATCCTACGAAAGGCAAAACCGACACCTGCGGCGAAAGCTCGACAAGCTATCGTATCCAGATTACCAGACAGCCCAACAAGCCGCCTAAACCGATAATCCATGTCGCTTTCAAATCGACTATCACCGAGCCGATGTCATACAGAAATATTTACGACAAAGTCGATATGGATCTTTCTAAGACTTGCGTTTCCGATCCTGATGCTCCGGAAAGCGAGCGCAAATGCCTTGAAAACTGGCAGGAAAGATACTATATTAAATACAAATGGGAAATGAAAGAGTCGCCTACTCCTCTTCTTGACCAGTCAAAACTTCAGCTTGCTGAAAGCAGCGGCTCGGCAGGTCAGTGGCTTCCCGATGACGGAAAGAGAGACAACCCGAAGAGAGCTACTTTCACCGGACTCATGATCACTCCGAGAAGATATCCCGGCGAAGAAAACCCGACTTACAACGCTGACAAATGTACATCTGAATGCGGAAGCGAGCCGGTATACGACAAAAACAATCCTGACGATTTCCTTTTCCTCAAGATTTCAGATTATCTCATCTGCCGTCAGAAATACTGCGAAGAGAACCGTTCGAAATACTACAAAGTCAGTATTCAGGCTGAAACAGTCGACAAAGAGACCGACCTTGTCAGTGACACAGCAGATATAACAATCGTTCCGAAAATCATCCCGCAGGCGCGTGTTGTTGCACAGCTTTCCTACAAACAGGGATTCAGGACAAAAGCAGAATCCGAGTCCAAAGAGGGAACAGCTATCGATATCGATATTCACATGATCAAAAAGAGCAGTCTTGAAGCTCCCCAATACGGATTTACACCGACAGAAGGTTTGCTTGGAACCGCTCAGCGTTCGGTTGATATGGATGCTGGATGTCCTGTAACACTTCCGGAGTGCGAGAAATACTGGCGTCATGATGACTGCTCCTTCGGTGACCAGGGTCTGGAAGGTACTGACGAAGGCAGAACGATTGCATGGCACGCTTCCCTCGATATAGACAACACCTGGGGCGGTAACAACTACGAAACACCTGAAACAATAGGTCTTGGTCCGATCACGGATGCTGACGGTGACGGTGTTCCCGATGTTCCGGTTATTGATGATGAGTATCTTCTTGTTGTAGGATATGTAAACTGCACTTCCAACTATGCCGACGGCTCAGATCACTGTGAATCATCTTACTCCGGTGACGAAAGTGCTTACGAAGTTGATGCCAGAGTCGAAATCCTTATCGACGGTGACGAAGCTCCGAGAAAAGCCGGAAAAGACCGTCCGGAAGACAGCTATGCTTCGACAACGAAAGATTTCAAAATCAAGGTCAATGAGTGGAAGGCGATCGCAGTCGTTAAATGGGACAACTCTCTTGCATCTCCTGAGAGCAACACCTCATATCCGGGCAACGCAATCGTTACAGACACAAAAATGGAAGATCAGGGCATCGAGATCGACCCTGTAAACCATCCTGTCTGCACCTACGACATGGCTGATGCAGTCCTTATTCCGATTTGGGATGCAGCTACATACAAAAACTATGTTGAGACTCCGATAGATGCTGAAAATCCGGAAACTGTAATCGGATCCTGCAACTAGTCTTAAGTTTAACTTTCTTTTTAGCCGGGCTTTCGAGCCCGGTTTTTTTTGCTCTGAAACTTAAAAATTTCACCCGGTTAAAAGAAGAATCTTAACAAAACAAGGTCTTTTGAAGTCAAAGGAAGAGATGATATCTATTTATTGTTGCGAAAAACATCTTCGGGAAGCGGCATCATCATGTCTGACCACATAAAAGCCTTCTCCATGCACATATAAAGCGGCGGATTTTCTTTGAAAAACCGTGAAATACGCTTATTGAACGCGGTATAGAACCTGCGGCGGATAAAAGCGAGATAACGCAGTTTATTGTCACTGTCAGACGGAAACATTTCGCCGCGCAGAAGCAGACTTCGCGGGTTTCGTCCGACTATTGTTTCTGTTAAAGCAAGGGTGTGACGGAATCCTCCCATGCTGATCCATGCGATCTTTGACTGATCGAGCTGAGAGAAAATGAAATCTATAAGCTGCATGTAGTCTTCGAAAAGTTCGTCCAGCATAAGCACCGGATCAAAGTGTACCGCGACTTTGACACCAACACGCTGAAGACGCCGCGCCGCGTTCATCCGCTCTTCAAGAGTGGCTGTTCCCGGTTCCTCACGTGAGCTGAAACGCGGAATATTCACCGAAAATCCTGTGACGATATTCGCTTCGGGATAAAGTTTTTTCACTTCAAGCAGCCGTTCGACCTCTGCAGATTTGGTTTTGAACTCGAACTGTACCCTGTCGAAAAGCGAGCGCTTTGCAAGTTCACCGATAAAAAATCCGCTTTCGTCAAGCAGGTGATCAAGCGCCAGTGAATCAGCGAGCTCCCCTGTTCCCACGCGAAGGAAACGGTTTTCGGCAAGGAACGAAACGATCTCTTCTACAGCCCGTTCCCTGTTCATAAAAACCGTGATGAAGGGATTGTTGCCGATATAGTGCTGCAGAATGCAGTAGGAGCAGTCGTAAGGACATCCCGTTACGCTGTTTATCGTGTAGTAATTGCAGCAGACGACGCCTTTGCTTCCAGGACATTTTTTGAGGAAACGCCCTTTGTTTTCGGTGAAAAACAGCACTTTTTTGGCAGTTTTGAAAAGATCATCACCGGGATCATGCCTGATTTCCTCCAAAAGTTCATCTTTCGTCTTAAATTCAGGCTTGAGTGAGAGTCCTTCAGCTATTTTATGCGGCAGTTCAGCGTTTCCGAATTCGGGATCTATGACTATTTTTCTTATTTCAGGACGCATTTTTCACCAATCTAAGGTTTCGGAACTGAAGAAACTACGCTTTTGAGGTCATCGTCGTTGAATCTTAAGCCAAGACCGAAGTAAAGGTCACGCCTGCCGTTGATCAGATCCTCGCCTCCCGCCGTGACATAAAGCCAGCTGAAGGGCTCTATCGTCCAGAGGAAAGGACGTGCCAGCCCCTGGATGCGCAGCTGCGGCGCACCGCCGCTCGAAAAATCGAAAATTTCTGCCGAAAGCGAAACATATTTCCACGGATTATAGTCAAGTCCGAGACCCGCCTTGTTCTGGAATATACCGCCGCGGAGCGCGACCGGACCGAAGATCCTGCCTATCTGAAGGTTGAATTTCAGCTTGTCGGAAACGACCGTTTTGTCATCCTCGACGATGTATGTCGTTCCGTCCACATCGGTCATGTGAGTCGTAACAGTATGCGAAACATTGCCGCGCGGATCATCAACGACACCGAGCATATAAAAGCGGTCTTTGCGCGGCTGAAGCGTTATGTCGAAATAGGTCTTGAAGGCGTTGTCGAAGACCATGTAGTTCGAGTGCGCATCGACATAAACCTTCATTCCGAGCAGCGTATCGGCGTAATCGGAGAGCTTGTCTGAAACTTTAGTGATATCCTGATAAAGTTTGTCGTCGGTAAGAAGTTTGCCGACCGTTCCCTCGCCTTTCGCCACTTTTTCGGTGATCTGATTGACATTCGAAGTGATTTCACGCATTTCCTGCATCGCTCCGCGGGAGGCCGCAAGTTCGTCGGCAATAAGTTTCAGACTGCTTCTGAGATCATCCAAAGTCTGATTCAGTTTTTCGTCCTTACCGTTGGAAATCTCGGCGATCCTGTCGGTAACTCTGAGTGTATTTTCCAGTATTTTAGAGAGTTTTTCCATTTCGGCATCGCTTTTTGCGTTCACTTTATGCATCACTTCCGACATATCTTTGAGGACTGAGGAAAGCATCTTCATGTTCCCTTCGACATTCTGCGAGGTGTTTTCAGTCATTCTGACCAGCATATCTATGATTTTATTGAGTTTTTCCTGATTTTCACGTTCAAGCACCTTTTCCATCAGGGCATCCGTTTTTTCCATGATTTCTGTAACTTTATCCATTGCGGCCGACATTCCGGAATCGGTTTTTACATTTTTTATGTAGTCATTTTCCTTAAGCACAGGCACAGAACTGTCACCCGGTTCAAGTGCCAAAACATAAGTCCCGAGCATGCTCTCCATAACTTTTTCGAGTTTTGCGTTTTCGTAAACGGCAAGATCCTTCGAAATTTTGAGTGTAAATTTCGCTTTTCCGTTCTCAAGCCCGATTTTGTCGAGTTTACCGACAACGACACCCGAAACAAGTATGTTGCTGTCGCGCAGAAGCCCCATCGCATCGTCTGCAAGCGCGTAGTAAGTCTTCGTGCTACCCTCGAAGAAATCGGCCGATTTATAGATGTAGATCCCGGCACAGCACGAACAGATTATGAAGAAAATTCCTATCTTAAGTGCTCGCGTCATCTCTTCTCCGCACCGAATTCCCTGAAAGAATTGGAAATGAAATGCTTCAGGACTTCATGATCAGAAGCATAGGCCTCGTCAGGCGTCCCGCAGAACTGGATCACACCGTCATACAAAAGCGCGATCTTGTCGGCGTGTCTGAAAACCGAAGCAATATCGTGACTTATCACAACGCAGGTCATATTCAACTCTTTGTTTACCTTATCAATCAGCGCGTCGATACTCTCAGCAAGTATCGGGTCAAGCCCCGTCGTCGGCTCGTCGAAAAGGACGATCTTCGGTTCAACGGCGATGGCCCGCGCAAGCCCTACCCTTTTCCTCATGCCGCCCGAAAGCTCCGACGGGAACTTCTTTTCAGTTCCCGGAAGCCCTACAAGTTCGAGAAGCTCGGAGACTCTGGCCGAAAGCTCTTTCCCGTTTTTCAGCCCAAGCTGCTCGACGAGCGGAAATCTTATATTATCCTCAACCGACATAAAATCAAAAAGAGCCGCATCCTGGAAAAGATAACCTATATTTTTTCTTATTTCCAGAAGCTCGTCCTTATTCATTTTAGCAATATCGGCGTCGCGGAAAAAAATCTCGCCTTTATCAGGTTTCATTATCCCGATAATGTTCTTCAGAAGGACACTTTTGCCTGTTCCGCTCTTGCCGATGACAGCAGTTATGCGCCCTTCCTCGATGTCGAGGTCTACCCCGTTCAGGATCCTGTGCTCCCCGAACGATTTGCAGAGTTCCCTGACTTTAACTATCGTTTCCGCCATTACATACCCAGCAATCTGATGAACAAAAAAGTCATTACATAGTCAGCTACAAGAATAGCAACAGTTGAAAGAACAACAGCTGCAGTCGTTCTTCTGCCGACACCTTTAGCTCCGCCGCTCGTCCTGAGACCGTGGTAACAGCATATCACAGTGACGATGAACCCGAACACCGCTGCTTTGATGAGCCCCGTCCAGATGTCGTCGGGATCAACATAAAAGAACATTGTCTGGTTGTATGCGACACGGTTCACACTCATGACATAAGCCGCAACAAAGTATCCGCCGTAGACCCCGACAGCGTTCGCTATCGCCGTAAGTGCCGGAAAAGCGAGGACCGACGCGAAAATACGCGGCACGACGAGGTAACGCAAAGGACTTACCGCCATAGTTTCCATCGCCGCGATCTGCTCCGTGACCTGCCATCGCCGAACCGTTTTTCGCGATCAGCACGATAGCCGTAACTACCGGCGCAAGCTCCCTGCTCATCGCGATCGCAACAGCCGCTCCCGCAAAAGTCTCGGCGCGGAAAATATACATTATATTGATAAGCTGCAGCGCCAGGATCATGCCCGTCGTAAAAACCGAAAGCGCAACTATCGGGATCGACTGAATCCCTATCCTTTCGATATGTTCCGCGATCTGCCCGATGCGGTAGGGCGGCACGAAAAGCCACCGGCAGCAATCGAGAAAGAAGCGCATGAAATCTCTTGAACTGCGTTCCAAATTATAAAAAAAATTCAACAATTTCAAACATTCTCCCAAAAAACGCAGTAAAATAACAGCCAAAGTGCGATACGTCAAGTAAATGAAGAGAAAAGCGGCCCTTTAAAGCAGCTTTAATGTTAAGTTTCCAAGTACTGCATAAACTGCAAAGACAAAAATCGGGCTTTAAATTTGACTTTCCGGAATTTCCGAGTATGCTGTCGCGGTTTTTTGGTTTGGGTCATTTTTTAAGGAGAATGTTATGAAAAGAACATATCAGCCGAGCAAAATTTCGAGAAAAAGAACTCACGGCTTCAGAAAAAGAATGAGAACCGCTGACGGCAGAAACGTCATCAAAGCTCGCAGAAAAAAAGGCAGAAAGCTTCTTTCAGTTGCTATATTTGAAAAGTAGTCGGCGAAAATCTTTTGGTTTTTTCTTTTTCCAAACAGGATAAAATCAGAAAAGGTCATGATTACTCGAGGCTGAAAGCCGAGGGTAACGTTTTCAAGACTAAATTGCTTGTCTTCAACTTTTTGGAATCCGATAAAATGAGACTCGGTCTTATCGTCACGAGAAAAGTCGGAGATTCCGTCACGAGAAACAGAACAAAAAGGTGGATACGCGAAGTTTTCAGACTGAACAGGACTGCCTTTTCGCGCCCGGTCGACCTTGTCGTAATCCCGAGAAGAAGCGAGCTCAGTTTTGACGAGATCAGGCGCGATTTCCTCTATTTTGCGGAGAAATTCAATGGCAAAGTTTCTGATATTTCTCGTCAGTCTTTATAAAAAATTCCTTTCGCCGTATTTCGGCGGACAGTGCAGATTCTATCCCACTTGCTCGACCTACATGATCCAGGCGATCGAAAAATACGGCGCATTCAAGGGCACGGCAATGGGTATCTGGCGCATCCTGCGATGCAATCCGTTAAACAAAAACTGTGGTTACGACCCTGTAAAATAGGAGCTCAACATGAACAAAAATTTCATAATCGCAATGATCCTTTCCGTTGCAGTAATGTTCATCTGGAGCGAGTTTTTCGCCCCGAAACCCGATCCTGAAGCGCTGAAAAAGCAGCAGGAGCAGGCTGAACAGGCTGAAAAAGCGGATGACGGCGCACCAAAAAACATAATCGTCACGGAAAGACCGGTGAATAACGCGAATGTCGCTACGGCGCAGCTTACAGCCGATAAAACCAATCCGGAAAAAACGGGAAGCATCAAAAACGGCGCGCTTGAACTCACTTTCTCTACTTTGGGCGGAAAAGTCACAAAATCGCTCATCACAGAAGAAAGATATAAATCAAAGGAAGTCGATCTTTCGGTCGGTCTCGCTCAGGGGGCGTACTTTCCGGCTATGAGCTCCGTTTTCGGCACCGAACCGGCATACGAACTTGCCGCACAGGGAGCTGATTCAGTCACTTTTATCTATGAAAATCAGGGCGTTACCGAACAGAAAACGATAACTTTGAAGGATAATTTCAATCTCACCGTTTCCAAAACGATAATCAACAACGGCGAAAACGCGGTAGAATGGACTCCGGCAGTCTCTTTCGATTCACAGTTCGAAAATTCGGACATCCTTTCGTCATATAACAAAAAATTCAAGATCGTCGCTCAGAATACCGACGGAAAGTTCGAAGATATGGATGACAGCGGCGACATCAAAGACTTTTTCGAAGCAGGTGACCTCGTAAACTGGATAGGAGTCAACTACGGCTACTTCATTTTCGCGGTGATCTCGCCCGAAAACAAACTTCACGCGGCGGCAGAGATCGATTCCAAGAAAAACCTTTCGCGGTTTTCGGCAACTGCTGAAAAGATGATCGTAAACCCCGGCGAAAGCGTTACAAAAGAGTTTTCGCTCTACTACGGCACGAAAGAGCGCGAACTGCTGAAACAGAAAGAGCTCGGGCTTGAAAAAACGATCACTTTCGGCTGGACTTCGTTTTTGGCTGAACCGCTTCTTCTGGCGCTCAACTTCTTCTACGGCTTCCTCGGGAACTACGGTCTTGCGATAATCCTGCTCACGATCGTAGTAAAACTGCTTCTGTGGCCGCTTTCCAACGCAAGCTACAAGTCAATGAACAAAATGAAGGCTCTGCAGCCGAAACTCAAAGAGTTGCAGGAAAAATACAAGGATGACAAGGAAACACTCAACAAAGAGACGATGCTTCTCTACCAGAAAGAAAACATCAATCCGCTCGGCGGCTGCCTTCCGATGTTCATCCAGATGCCCGTTTACATCGCGCTTTACTACATGATCCAGAACGCGGTCGAGCTTTTCAACGCGCCGTTTTTGCCCTTCTGGCTCACCGACCTTTCCGAAAAAGACCCGTATTACATAATCCCGATCTCCCTCGGCGTCCTGATGCTCCTGCAGACCAAGTTCACACCGCAGACTGCCGACAACAAACAGGCAAAGATCATGATGTACACGATGCCGATAGTTTTCACGTGGATCTCCCTCATGCTTCCGAGCGGAATGACGCTCTACTGGTTCGTCAACACCGTTTTAGGAATCGCTCAGCAGTTCTACATCAACAAAAAATACAAGAACGCGTAACCTGGTCCCTCAGAATAACCGTAATTGTCAAAAAACACGTGGATTTTTCCAGAAAACCGAGTATAATACGGCGGTTTTGCGGAGGGAATCATGGGAAATCACATCAATACAGGAAAAGTGGATTCAAAGGAAATTTTCCCGAGCCTGAAAATTGTTTTCTGTACGGAGAATAGTAATGCTTAGACCGTCAGTCATTGCAAATATCGCACTTTTTTCATATATCCCGGTATTTTTGATCCTTCTGAAAATCCGCTCGATAAAATTGTCAAAAACCTGGTTCGCACCGATCGTCGCCATTTATTTCGGATTACTGTGTGCGACTCTCTTTGCTATATTCCTTAACGGTGCAGATTCGTCATTGTCTGCTAATGATTCGTTTTTCAGCGTACTTATCGATATCATCAATCCGAAAAACAAGAGGGGCAAAGTTTTGTTCGGCGGATATTTCGGCTTGATTTTCGGGCTATTTCTTGCCAATTTTTTTACAAAACAAAAGATTTTCTCCGATTTTCTTGATATATCCGCCATTTCGACATCTCTATTGTTTTCGATCTGGAGGTTAGGTTGTTTTGCAGGAGGCTGCTGCTACGGGCAGCCGAGCGAAACCTTCGGAGTATCTTTTTCCAGGAAAACAATAGCTTACGCCCATTTAAAGAACACAGCTTTGGTTGTAAACAAGGCAACTGTTCCACTGCTGCCGACACAGTTGCTTTCTTTTGCCGGCGATTTTGCTATCTTCCTGTTTTTATTAATCCTTTTCTGCAGAAACAAGACCCGCTATCCTTATTTTTATTTTTTTGCTCAAGCATTTTTGTATGGATCCGGCCGCTTCATAGTCGAATTTTTCAGGATCGATCCGCGGGAATTCTGGGGACCGCTTTCGATGTCGCAGTGGATTTCTTTGGGTCTGATTACGGCGGGTCTGGTATTTTTCATAAAAAACAGAAAAGAAATTGCGGAGTCTTTCAAAAACAGCAATGCCTAAATTTCTAAAATTATCCGAATCATCAAGATATTTTCTGACAATCTCCTACATTTTCATACTGCTTTACAAAATACTTCTGGCCGGACAGTATCTTTACTCTGTGCCGAACCATCAGCCGATTCTGTTTTTCCCGCCCTTTTCGATCATTCTTGCATCAGCCGATTTCATCTTTCTTCTCATATTTTTTAAAATCTGCGATTTATTCAATAAATTCAAACTATTGAATTGGATTTACACCATTCTGTTTTTATCATCTCTAATTTTCTTCTTTTACGATGTCGCTCTTTTCCAGTATTTTCGTAAATTCAACAATTACGGCCTTTCACAATTTTTAGCTTACAGTTCCGGAGAAATCTCGAGATATGTCGTTTACTCAATGAATATGTTTTTTGTCGGGATCATCATATCTTATTTCTTCACGCTTACACTAATGCTCATTAGCGCAGCAAAAAAGAAACACCGGCTCTTAAAACCATTCTCAGACCGTACCGTATCGGTTTTATTGATTTTGAACATCGTTTTCTTTTGTGTTCTGCACTTCATCCCTTTTAAAGAGACTGTCGGGCTCGGCAAATCTCCTGTTTTCGAGTATTTTTCAACAAGGATTTTAAGCAGTTATTATCTTCCTGTGAATAAAAAAGCCGAAAAAGTTGAGTATCCGAAATTTGCGGACAAAGATAAAAATTTTCCGAAAATTGATTTCGATTATTCACAAATGAAAGGAAAAAACGTGATTTTCGTAACTCTGGAGAGTACAGCCTTTGAACGGACCCCGCTTGGCGGCGATGAAAAGAGCAGATTTTTGTTTCTGACTGATTTATCAAAAAAATCAATAAGTTTTATTTCTCACAGAACAGTTTTTCCTGCAACGACACGCTCAGTTTTATCGCTTTTCTGCTCGAACTATGTCGGAACAGATTACGCATCAATCACAAAAACAGATGCCGTTTTCGACTGTGATTCTATCTTCGATGTGTTCAGGAAAAACGGTTATTCGACCTCGTTTTTTTCACCTGTTCTGCTTGATTTCGACAACTTTGAAAATTCAGAAATACTCAAGAGAATCGACTATGTTTTTGAGCCTTCCGAGATTTTGAAAAACGGCACTTTCAAGAGAAAATTCGGCACTGCCACAGCAATAGAAGAAGAAATCGTTCAGGAACATTTTTTCAAGCATATTCAAGGACTTAACTCTGAGAACAAACCGTTTTTCGCGTTTTATTTCCCCTACTGGACACACGCGCCTTACGAAGTTCCGTTTGAAGACACTTCAAAACTCGGTCATCTTGAACGTTATTACAAGTCTCAGGAATATTTGAACGAAAAAATGGAAGAATTCATGGATAGGCTTGAAAAAGAAAAGATCCTTGAAAATTCGATAGTTGTGTTTACCAGCGATCACGGCGAGGGATTCGGCAGAAAAGTCGGGAACTTCATCCACCCCAATTATCTTTGGGACGAAAATCTCCATGTTCCGTTTCTGATTTACGCCAAAGGATTTACAGATACGGCACCGGAAACAGTCACAAATCCGACAACGGTTATGGATGTTGCGCCGACACTTGCCGCTATGACCGGAATCGAGTCGGACAAAGGATGGATCGGCAACAATATGTTTGAAGGAAATACCTCACCCGTTTTCATCTACACGCGGGCGATGAACCTCCACAGCGGGATTCTGGACGGCAACCACAAATTCTTCTTCAACCATATTACAGGCAAAAATTATTATTTCGATTTGAAAAACGATCCTTTAGAAAACAACAATCTCGCAGATACGCTTGACGATAAAATGCTGGAGCAATTAAGAAATTACATTGAATACAGGAATTTTGAGATAAACAGCAAAGCAACAGGTAAGAATCTATAGATATGAAATTTTGTAAAAATCCTTTACATTTTATTTTTTTGAACGAAAAAACTTAAAGATTTTTGCCTTTTTCCCGATTTAAACCGCTTTTTTGCGGCTGGCACAACTTTTGCTTAATCTCCCCGCCTTTAGTTTTTTTAAGTGTGATTATTGACCTTATATTTTTTTGGAGGAATTAAAATGACAGCTAGAGAAATCAAGCCCGCAGACGGCAAAATGTTGGTTTTCTTCGTTGGTATGGGTGCAATCACATCCACAGTTCTCACCGGTATCTTCAACATCAGAAAAGGGCTTCACAAACCGATCGGCTCGCTCACCCAGATGGGACACATCAGACTTGGCAAAAGAACGGAAAACCGCTCTCCGCTCATTAAGGAATTCGTTCCGCTTGCAGATATCAACGACCTTGAATTCGCAGGCTGGGATATTTTCACCGACAATATGTACGAATCGGCTAAACACGCAGCAGTAGTCCGCTCGGAAGACCTTGAACCGGTTAAAGACGAAATGCTCGCAATCAAACCGATGAAGGCTGTTTTCAACCACGAATGGGTCAAAAAACTCGACGGTCCGAACGTAAAAACCGGCAAAAACTACATGGATCTCGCTCATCAGCTTATGGACGACATCAAAAACACGATGAAGGAAAAAGGCTGCTCAAGAGCAGTTATGGTTTGGAACGCATCGACTGAAGCTTACCACAAACCGTGTGAAATCCACAACACGCTTGCTGATTTCGAAAAGGCTATGGAAGACGGTTTCCATCCTGAAGTTGCTCCGAGCCAGGTTTACGCTTATGCAGCACTCAGCATGGGGCTTCCCTACATCAACGGTTCGCCGAACTGCACAGTTGACAACAGAGCGATCCAGGAACTTGCAAACAAGATGAAGATGCCTATCGCTGGAAAAGACTGGAAAACCGGTCAGACCCTGATGAAGACGATAATCGGACCCGGACTCAAACTCAGAATGCTCGGTCTCAACGGCTGGTTCTCGACCAACATCCTCGGAAACCGCGACGGCGAAGTTCTTGACGATCCGGCGAACTTCAAGAGCAAAGAGGTTTCGAAGCTTTCCGTTCTCGACACCATTCTTGACGCTAAAAACTATCCGGAACTTTACGGCAACTACTACCACAAAGTAAGAATCAACTACTATCCGCCGAGAGGAGACGACAAGGAAGCATGGGACAACATCGATATTTTCGGATGGCTCAACATGCCGATGCAGATCAAAGTAAACTTCCTCTGCCGCGACTCCATCCTTGCAGCTCCGGTCGTTCTTGACACGCTTCTTTTCATCGACCTTGCAAGAAGAGCAGGAATGTACGGCATCCAGGAATGGATGAGCTTCTACTTCAAGTCCCCGATGGTTGCAGAAGGCCTGTATCCGGAACACGATGTATTCATTCAGCACACCAAACTGAAAAATACTTTGAGATACATGATGGGCGAAGAGCTTATCACGCATCTCGGCAACGAATACTACGACTATTCGAAAGAAGACTAGTTCTTCTGAGATTTGATTTTTCGACGGGGACTTCGGTCCCCGTTTTTTTGTTAATACGCGGATTTTTTTCAAAAAAAGTAAAAAAAGCTCTTGCATTTTTATTTTTTTCGCCTATAATGCCGCGGCTTTTTTAAAGTTGGTAGAAATGAACGGTTTATATTTTGAATTTTGATGGAGAAAAAGATGAAAAAAGTATGTTCTGTTTTTGCAATTCTTGCAGCAATGTTCTTTGCAGTCGCTTGCGACGGTAACACTAAACTTGGAGATCTTATAGACACGGACACCCCTGACACCGAGGCGGTTGACACGGATACAACCGATCCGGCTGACACAGCTGACACGGTTGCAGACACCGATGCTGACACCGACGCAGATACTGATGCTGACACCGATGCTGACACCGACGCAGATACTGATGCTGACACCGACGCTGACACCGACGCAGATACTGATGCTGACACGGATGCTGACACGGACGCTGACACCGACGCTGACACTGAACCGCAAGATCCGTGCAATCCGAACCAGT
>CAJOMF010000026.1 GCA_905235605.1 uncultured bacterium | reverse complement strand
TATTCCAATTCGAGATTGTTGCACTGAAATTGACAGTTGCAGCAGCTTTTCCTACTCCTCCTATTGAAATTAAATCACATCCTCCAGTCATTCTACCGAATACCTGATGAATGTTGAGAAGAGTTTTTGCCTGTTCTTTGATGCCGAGTGAAATGAATTTTTCTCTTCCTTCTTCTAAGGTTGTTGTCGGGGGATTTATCCGTTTGGAATAGATGGAATTTTTAAGTTTTTTTCTGTAAAGGTCGTAAAGTTCGATGTTTTTTCCTGCAGAAATTTTGTCAAACTCTTCGCTATAAATGTAGGTTTTGTTTTTTGAGCATTTTTCATCAAACATTTCGAGCTTTTTAAGGTAGAATTGCCACGATCTGTCAGCGGAAAACTGCATTATAGGTTGAGCACTTAAACATTTGCCTCCACCTGCACCTCCTGTTATGCAGATCTTAAAGCCGTCAAGCGAAAGCATAGTATTTACTTTCCAAGGTCTCATGCCGAGCGGGAAGGAAACTTCATCCACTTTTTTCCCAAGGATCTGTTCAAGTCTTGAAAAAGAGTATTGCTGTGCGAATTCTTTATCCGCAAGAAAATGTTTTCCGTGAAGAAGTTCGACTGACATGATCATAACATCCTGCTTTTTTCCGATTTTATATTTTACAGGAATAAAGAACATACTTCCGGCTTTGTTGTATCCGCCGTATTTTTCAGTCGGGAGATTTTTCTTTCTCGGTACAAGACCGCTGGCTGCCGGAACAGGCATCTGATCAAATAGTCCGCCTTTTTTGAAGAATGCGAATTTTGTGAAGTGCGCGTTGTTTTTTACAGCGGTTTCTTTGACTTTCGCAAGCATTTTATCGCCATCCCAAATGATTTTGCCGTTGCAGATCACCGGATGAGTGAACAATGCTTTTGTTTTTATGCTGTATTGAGTGTTTACATTGAAATTCTTGGTGAATTTCATGTTGTAGACATTGCCTGTCACTATATTCAAATAAGCGTCGACGGCATGGTGAAGATCATTAAAAAGCCTCGATTTAAAAAGGTCGAATTCTTGACGGAATTCGGAAGCAAGGCTCGCTTTGCAACAAACGATTTCAGTTCCACTAAACTTTTTCTCAAGAAGTGTCTTGATTGCTTTTACTGCTTGGGATGTTTCTACGAGCTGCCTGTTTATGAATCCGAGCTTTTCATCTTCGGTAAATGGGGTCGATCTTGTCAGACGTTTGAATTTTTCTTCGCTTATAAGTTCTTTTTCTTTAAGAATTTCCCAAAATCCTAACATTTTATTTCTTATGTCTGAAGGTATAGGATATTCGTTTTTCTTTACATTCTTGTTGATTGGTCCATAGACAAGGACTTTATTGTCTAAACTATCGTCTTTTACATAACTTTGCGGGTAAATATGATCTATGTCATAATTTACACCAAGAGCATCAATATCATCTATTGCATTCCATGTGTACATACATCTTCCAAGTTGCATGAAATAAAGGAATAGTTTTTCGCTTTGAAGTTCGTTATCGCTCTTTTTTTCAAGCTGTTGTCGCAGAATTTGAACATCATCGTCGCTGCATTTTTTGTAAAGCTCAAGTATTTGTTCCCGCCTGCTGTTTGTCCGGTTTCCTTTTTTATCTTTTTTGCCGCCGCGGGTCGTTTCAATGAATATTTTTGCCGGTTTGCCGAAAGCTTTAGTCACGTCGCTGACAATATCCAAAGCCCGGTAAATCGGTCTTTTGACAGCGTTTGAGATATACATTTCGTCAAGACGGTCTTCCAGTTTCAAGTCACCATGCTCTGAATAGTAGGCTTTGCGCAGTTTTTCTATTTCTTCGGTGAAAGTGAATCTGTCGTTTGCAAGGATCTCCATCAAATTGCAGTTCGTGTTCCAAAGTGCGCCTAAAATCGTGCAGGGTTCTTCAGTTTCTTTGTTTATTCCCTGCAATTCGCATAAGAATTTGTGTGAAAGTCTGCCGAAATCTTTGATTTTTATATTACAGATATATTTTCTGTCTTCATCGTTTATTTTGGAAAATTCTTTTTCGAGCCATTTTGAAAGACGTGATTTATCCTCGGCATAAGTCGATCGTTTGATGATTTCTTCGACTTCATTTTCTGTCAAAACACCTGAATCCATCAGTCTTTTGAAAGCGTGCTGCGGTATGAGGTCGGATTTGATCGTAATATCGATTCCGGTCAGAGCTGCTTCGCGACCTTTTTCAATGAATCCTTCTTTGATAAGAAACTGCTCGATTTTTTTTCTCGTTACCTTTTTGTTAATCATAAAGATTTCGTTATAAATTCTCTGTTTCAGTTCTACGGAAATCTTTTCTCCGTCAATTTTTAAGTTGTTGATTTCATTGAGGACTTCAAATTTGTGGTAGAAAAGAGAATCCTTTGGCAGAACATCTTCTCTGGGAATATAGGAGCATTTGTTGGTCAGCTCGTTGATAAACGCTTCTTCAGTTGCTTCAAGATCAACGATTTTTTCAAAGTTCCAAGGAAGTATTTTTCCTTCAGCTTTCCTTACGAGCCATGCTTTGTCTGATTTTTTATTGAGCGGACCGACAAAGTAGGGAATTCTGAAGCTGAAAATACTTTCGATCTTACTTTTTGTGCTGATTCCGTCTTCGTCTGTTTCGTTGAGGAAAGGAAGATATGTTGAAGCGTTTTTGAGTATCTCCTTAAGCTCAAAAAGGTAGAGTTGATTCGGAATAACACGATTATCGCTGTCTTTTTGTTTTGGCAGGAATTTTTGAAACTGAAGGCGTTCTTTCATGTCTTCGAATTGAGTTTTGTCTGCTTCTGACGGCGTTATTTTGTCAACGATCTTCTTGAGAAAATCGGAAAAGTCCACTTTATTCTTGCCCCATTTTGCTCCGTGCGGTTCGTCTGTGTGGCGGGAATATGCGGCATAATTGGCGCAATCGGTCTTGCGGAAAACCTCATCATATTTTTCAGGGATATAAGTTTTTACGACGTGCTTTAAAAAGGCGAGATCTTTCTTGTGTTGTTCATAAACCTTGATTTTTGCTTCGGAGATAGTGTTTTTTGCAGTAAGGATGTTGACAAGGATCGACCAGTCGTAAATTGATCGAAGATTTTCGATGAGATCATAGTCATCACCGATTTCAGCGGCTATTTCGGCAAGTTTGTCGTCATCCATGCTCAATGAGACTGATTTGTTGGTGAGTTCGGCATAATCTTCATTGTCAAAGAGTTTTGCAAGTTCATAAGTGCCGCCAGCCAGAAGTTTTAAGATGCCTTCTTTGCTGAAAGGAAATTCATCGGAAATCTCTTTTGGCGGTTTGCCGTTGTAAATAAGCTCACAAAGTGCTTTGTATTTTTGAGTTACTCCTGAGTCTTTTTTTAATATTTCAGCCAGTTTGGTTGTATCGACCGAATCTTTGCTCCACGGTTGATCGAAGCCTTTACTATCAAAATAAGCAATAAAGTTTTCATAAATTCGGTCAAAATCTTTTATGTCAGAAAGCTTTTCAACGCTGATATTCTGTAAGAAGTGACCTCTGTGAGCGACAAGCCACGCGCAAGCTAAATAGACGAGACGAACATCGTGCGGCTCGCTGCTTTTCATCAAGTCGTCAATGAGATGATGAATCGTGTGGTATTTATCGTGATAATCTTTATCTTTAAAGCCAATGTCATTGAAGAGAGTGTATTTGTCGCTTTTATCTTATGGGTAGAGAGTGCTTTCTTCCATGCGGATGAAAAAACGCGGATCGATCTTGCCGATTTCTTTCGCAAAAAGTTCCTGAAGCAGATCTATTCTCTGCTGACGGCGGTCAAGCCTTCTTCTTGCCGTTCTGAATGTGCGCCGGTCAGTGTTCAAAGAGGCTGCATCAAAAACAGTCGCACCCCAGACAGGTTCTCCGTGGAATTTGAGCAGGTTGTAGTTCTCGTCTGTTGCAGCATAGCCGACAGAATCAGTACCAATGTCGAGAGAAAGATAATAATTTTTGTTTTGAGCGTTTTTCATCTTGATTTTTCCTCGTTTGTTAAGTATATAGCCATCGTAATTTTGTAGACCCCTATGGAATTACACTGCGAGTTCAAATAAAAGTTTGACTCAAATCGCTGGCTTGACCAGCCGCACAGAGTGTGCATCCGGGACTTCGTTGAAGTCCCTATTTTTTTATCTGCAACTTTCATTTGTCAATCTCTTTTCTAAACTTCCCGTTAATAAAACTAAAACAGCGGAAATAGTCAACAATTTTTTTTAATCAGGCGCGCCATTTTTACCGGGATCCCGGGATTCCGAGATCACGTTATCCCGAAGCGCGATAGAGAAACTTGATTTTAAATTCAATTTAAATAAAATCTTTGAAGGTTGTTCTTTAATTTGATTTGAAAAATGTGAGGTTAAAAATGAAAATTGGAAATTTGAGTTATTATTGGCTTGACACTTGGGTTTTGGCAAATGTGATTCAGCTTTCGACTCAGGATTTCTGTCAGCGCTATCTTGACCGCAGCAACGATCCGTGCGGCCGCCAGTACGACCAGATGACGCAGGCTGCACGCTCTGTGCCGGCCAACATCGCCGAGGGCAATTCCCGGCACGATACGTCAAGAGAAACTGAGATGAAGCTTTTCGATGTTGCCCGTGCCAGTCTCGCCGAACTCGCAAACGACTATATCAACTGGCTTATGCATCACGAAAGCATTCCGTGGTCGGTAAAATCGGCTGAACATGTGGAAATAAGCAGAATCGATCTCGAACCGGCGACATATAAAGAAGATGTTCAGCATTTGAGCGCTGTTCACATTCTTGCCCAGAAGCACAAATTCGATAAGTGGCTGTGCTCGAATGATTCTATTGTCGAGGCGAACTGCATGATTGTTCTCTGTACTCGTCTGATAATGATGCTTCGCAAACAAATCTCGAACCGGCTTGCAACATTCAGGGAGGAGGGCGGTTTTACCGAGGCTCTGACGGCGGAACGCCTTGCGCACCGCACGGAACAAAGCATTGATGCGGATGCTCCGGCGTGCCCGAAATGCGGCAAACCGATGATAAAGCGCGTTGCGAAAAAGGGGAAAAACTCAGGAAAAGAGTTCTGGAGCTGTTCCGGATATCCCGGTTGCAATGGGACGCGCGATATAACGAGTTCCCGTGATCCCTAGATTCCGTGATTCTGGGAATATCCTCTCGCATTTTAAAAAAATTTGAGTATAGTACATCGGTTTTACGGAGGTCGTTTTGGATAAACCTGAAGTCATAAGTTTCGATAAGGTCTCGTTTTTCTATGGGAAAAATGAGATCCTGCGCGATGTCACCTTTTCAGTAAAAAAAGAGGATTTTTTTGCGATAATCGGCCCGAACGGCGGCGGGAAGACGACGATCCTGCGTCTTATGCTCGGTTTTATCAAGCCGACAAGCGGAAAGATCACTGTGTTCGGCGAGGAACCTGGCAGGAATTTCACGAAGATCGCATCTGTTCCGCAGTTTTCTTCTCACGACAGGCTTTTTCCGATAACTGTTGAAGAGGTCGTGCTTCAGGGCCTTGTCAAATCGACTTCCTTCCTTCCTTTTTACACGAAAAATGAGAAGGCGAAGGCTGGGGATGCGATGAAAAAACTGGGGATTCTGGATCGTGCAAACGCCCGTTTCGGCGATTTGTCGGGCGGTTTGAAGCAGAGGACTCTTATTGCAAGGGCGATAGTGAGCGATCCTGAAATTCTCCTGCTTGATGAGCCGGTCGCAAGCGTCGACAGCTCGGTCGAAAAGGATATTTACGAGATGCTTCTCGACATGAATAAGAAAATAACGATCGTCATGGTTTCTCACGACATCGGCTTTGTTTCAAGTTTCGTGAATAAGATCGGCTGCGTGAACAAGATTTTCGTGGAGCATGCTTCGAAAGACGAAATGTGCTGCCTTGAAGAGCATCACGCATACAGCGGAAAGACAACGATGATTCATCATAAGTGCGGGATTTAAATGGATTTTTTTAATGCGCTCTCTACATATTCGTTTTTGCAGAATGCGGTGATAGCGGCACTTCTGGCGGCGCTTTCATGCGGGATCTCAGGCACTTTCGTCCACATAAACCGCATAACTTTTATTGCCGGAGGTATTGCTCACGCAGTGCTTGGCGGAGTAGGGGCTGCGGTATTTTTCGGCTTTTCGCCCTTTGCTGGAGCGATCGTTACTGCTCTTATTTTCGCAGTTCTGCTCGGAGTGATCAGGCTCAAAGCGACTCAGCATGAAGACACGGTGATCGGTGCGATGTGGGCCTGCGGAATGTCTGCCGGAATAATTTTCATATATCTCACACCGGGATATGCGGTAAATCTCAACAACTACCTTTTCGGGAATATCCTGCTTGTCTCGAAAAGCGATATTACAGCTCTTTCTGTCCTTGCGGCGCTCGTGATTTTGGTTAGCGCGCTCTTTTTCAGGCAGTTCAAAGCGGTCAGTTTTGACGAGGAAAACGCCGAACTTCACGGCGTAAAATCATCGCTCGTCTATATCCTCATGCTTTCGGTCATAGCTCTCACGGTCGTCGTTCTGATGAAAGTCGTAGGACTTATTTTGGTCATCGCATTCATGACTCTGCCTGCCGCGACATCAGCGATTTTCCAGAGAAAAGTCGGCGGGATAATCCTTCTTTCGATAATTTTGAGCTTCGTTTTCAGCATGAGCGGGCTCTTTGTTTCATACACGTGGAACCTTCCGACAGGCGCGGTCATAACGCTTGTTTCGGGTGCGGTTTACGCCGTATCTCTTCTCTGTTCAAAATTATCTCATTAGGCGTCCCTGAGGTAGGGAAGAGACGTTTCAGGAAACGTTTTTACGGTTTAGGGATTATTTTACCACCGGTTTTTTCGACCATTTCGGCGATAAATTTTTCGACTGAAGCTATCGGTATACGGACTGTGACAGAACTTCCGGCTTCGGTGTAAGTTGTTGCTTTTATTTCTAATCCGTCAAATCTGCCGATGTAACTCATTGCGATTCCGGTGAGATCGAAAGGGATATCGAGAACGAGTTCTTTTTTGATGATGACGGTTTCGACTTCACATGAGTCGAGTGCCACTCTTGCCGATGCACCGTAAGTTCTGGTGAGTCCGCCCGTTCCGAGTTTGATCCCGCCGTAATATCTGACACTTGTCACGAGAACATTGAAAAGTTCTTTCCGCAGGATCTCGTTGTAAATCGGAAGTCCTGCAGTACCTGAAGGTTCGCCGTCATCGCTGTATCGGAAAGTTGTGACTTCTCCTTCGCCAAGAAGGTAGGCAAAGCAGATGTGCGTACAGTCGTAGTGGATCTTCCAGAGTTTTTTGACGGTTTCTTCAGCTTCTTCTTTTGTCAAAACAGGAAAACACTGCGATATGAAACGGCTGTTTTTCTCTTTTATTTCAATAGGTTGAGTTGATTTAAAGATTGTCTTGAACTGCTCTATCATTATTCTTTTTTTCTTTTAAAGTCTCTTCCGACGGAAGAACGAGAATAAGTACTCCGATCGTGAAAGTTATGATCGCAACGAGCTGAGATGTCGAAAGCAGGTTGTTAAAGAAAAGTCCGCGGTCGTCGGCACGGAAAAATTCGATGATGAAGCGGAAAGTGCCGTACATCGTGAGCCAGAGCCCCAAAAGTTCGCCGTCCTTTTTTTTGTGTTTGCGGAAGTAGAACCAGAGAACGAGAAAAATCGAGGATGTCACGAAAGTCGAGACCAGCTGCGTCGGGAGGACGGGGAGCGGAAGATCTTTCAAATTCAGTAGGATATCGCGGGCAAACTGGTTTTTCGCGCTGAGACCGTATCTTAAAAATGTCTGTGCGAAAGGCGATGCCGAGATCTCACCGAAGCAGCAGCCGTTGAGGTAGCATGCGAATCTGCCGAGTCCGAGACCGAAAGCAAGTCCTAAAACGTAGCAGTCTAAATATTTCATTAGCGGCGCTTTGTGTTTCGTAAACCACCAGACGGCGGTGGGAAGACCGAAAATGACCGTTCCGTAAAACGCGAGCCCGCCTTTCCATACCGCGAAGATCGCGAGCGGTTTCTGGATGTATATGTCGAGAAATCCGTCAAAAACGATGTGCATCGCTCTTGCGCCAAAATAGCCCATAGTCGTAGTGATTACAGCACCTTGCAGCGCCATTTTTATGTCGAGTCTGTTGCGTCTGATTTCCCACCAGGTCAGAAAATTCCCGACGATGACGCAGATGAAAACTACAAAATAAAAGGATGAAACAGAAAAATCACCGATCGAAAAAAGGGTGGGGCGCATTATTTTGCCTCTTTTTTGGTTTTTTCACGCTTCGGCTGAAGGAAAAGAAGCTCAAAAGCAAGAAGGAAAATCGCAACGACGATTGCGACATCGGCAATGTTGAAAGTCGGCCAGTGATAGATTTCCCCTGCGTGCCAGTCGATAAAGTCGATTACGGCGAAACCTCTGAAAAAGCGGTCGTAAAGGTTGCCGAACGCACCTGCGACAATGAGGGCATATATTATTTTCATGAATTTTGTTTCTGCAAAAGCGAGAAGAAGATAAAGCACCAAAATTGTGATAATTGACGAAAAACCCAAGAAAATCAGCTGCCTTACTGAATCAGGGAAATTTGCGCCAAGCCCCCACAGAGCACCTTTGTTTTCGACGTAAATGAAGTTCCACCAGCTTTCAAAAACGACGATTCCTTCTTTTCCCTTGAGGGTTAAAGCCCAGTTTTTGGTGAAAAGATCAATGAGAAAGACCGGAAGAGTCACGGTGAGCAGATATATTGCGTTTTTCCAGTTGATTTTTGCGATTTTCATAAAGTCCTCATTTCAAAATGCCTCGCGGCTAAAACCGAAGTAATATAATCGGATTTAAAGGTTATGCAAAAAAACTATTTTTTTGAAAAAAATTGCCGCATGAGTAAAATTATGCGCTTTTTGTGGAGGTGCTGATATGAGAAAAAGCTGTTTTTTTGTTTTTCTGGCGTTTTTGTTCGTTATTTCATGTTCTAACGGTGATGATCCTCTGATTCCATGTATAACTGTTGCAGACTGTCCTGACACTTCATATTCCTGTTTTGACGGTTTTTGTGTTCATGCCGGTGCTGTAGTTGATCCTACCGGTTCGGATTCTTCCGGCGATACACTTCCTGAGGGAGAAAAAAATGACGGTGACAGTTCTTCAGAAAACGGAAAAGATAATAATGACGATGATTCAGGATTGCCGGATCCCGTAAAACCTGATGATGACGGAAATTCGGAATCTTCATCCGACAATGACACAGCTGAAACTTCCGATTCAGACACAGCTGAAAATAATGACGGTTCCGAAACTTCAGATGTTGACAATACCGAAGAAAATGACGGCGAAGCTACTGATGAAAACGGCGGTGACGGTGACAGCGAATCAGATCCTTCATCGAATGACGGGGAAAATTCCGGTGATGAAGATGCAGATTCAGGAAACGGCAGTGAAGCTGACAATGAAAACGAAGACAATGATGTTGATGCAGATGTTGATGACGATACGGATAATGAACTGGAACTTCCGACTGAACCGGCAGCCTGCGCAGCTGCGATTGCGGCACTGCCTCACGGCGGAAAATACGACTGGGATGACGGCACGACTCAGGGATTTTCGACCAACAACTATTGGAATCTTGTTGAATCTTCGGTTATTGCGGCAAGGAGCGGCTCTTACAGCTTCGGTAATTATTCCGGATATTCACAGAATGTTGATTATACGTCGGCTTTGGGACCTGCAGATCTCTCTGCCTGCAAAACGTGCATGGTAAAGGCGACTTTTTATGCAAAAGGCAAAAATTACGCTTATTCCTGCTCAAATTCAAACAAGAGTTATATTCATCCGACCTGCAACGGAGAAGGGGTAACGACAGCAACAAACGGTGCTGCAGGATCTTGGAATAACAACAGTACTGTTCCAGCATTACCATGGGTTGCTACGAAAGAGGATTCCGGCGTAGAGTTTTCAACTTATGCCACAGGCTGCCGTTATTCTGATCAGGGTTGGGTAGATGAATATCATCATAAACCTTTAATGTGGACGATCCCTGATACCTGCCTGACAGATGAGTTCGTTTTCGGCTTGAGATTCAGAAGCGACAGTTCGGTCGAAGGGCATGGTCTCGTAGTTGACGATCTGACGATTTATGCCACGACCCAAAACGAGCCGAAGGGTGAATTCGAATCGGCTGAAAACGGCAAAATCACAGGCTGGGCGTGTGATCCCGACGCATATTCTGAAAAAGTTCCCGTCAAAGTCAGATACTACAAAAATAAAGACGAATCCGTCGTTACGGCTGAACGCAGCGTTGATGCAGAATCGGAAAGGACTGACCTTACTCAGTGCGGCGGAACATACAACCACGGTTTCGAGATTCCGTTTGACGCTGAGCTTGCAGCTGTTTTGGGTATCGGAACTCACAGCGCGGCTGTTTTTGCCGGCGACCTTCCGGCAGAGTGCGCTGGAACTTACAAACTGATAGACAAAAAAGAGTTTGAAATAACAACTCTTGACCCTAAACAACAATAATTTTAAGGAGTTAAAAATGTGCGACTGCATTTTCTGCAAAATCGTAAAAGGTGATATCCCTTCGCCGCGTCTTTATGAAGACGAGAATTTCATCGTTATCCGCGACATAAATCCGCTCTGCAAAGTTCACGATCTCATCATCACGAAAAAGCACATCAAATCGGTGAACGAGATCGAAAAAGAAGATGAAAAGATCTTTGCTTCGCTTTTCACTGTAGCAAAAAAGATCGCGGCCATCGAAAATGTGGCCGAAAGCGGATACCGCGTTGTCGTAAATTCAGGCAAAGATTCTGGTCAGGCTGTTCCTCATTTCCACGCTCATGTTCTGGGCGGCGAAGACCTCAAAGGCAAACTTCAGGGAATGTAATCCTAAAAAATGAATATTTTTCTGATCGGGCAGGGAAAAGTAGGAACTGCTCTCTCAAATTTTCTTCAAGTCACTGGAATTAATTATGAAATTCTTAAAAAAGTTCCTGAAAGCAAAAGCGGGATTCTGTTTCTCGCGGTTTCGGATTCTGCCGTAAAGCAGCTTGTTGAAGAGACTTTGCGGAAAAATCCTGAAATTTTTGCAGTTCATTTCTCGGCAGCGACTCATTTTGAAAACGAACGCGTTTTTCTGCTTCACCCTTACTCTTCAATAAACAAAAAAACTGAATTAAATCAAATACTTTTTACGCTTTGGGGCGAGAAGGATCTCACTTTTGAAGAGATGCTGAAAAAAACGGGGCTTGATTTTGTCTACTGCGGCAAAAGTCCCGATCCGCTTTATCATGCTTCGGCTGTAATGAGCGGAAATTTCACGCAGTTTTTTGCAATTCATGCTTTACAACTTCTTAAATCGTCAGGGCTTTCAAAAGAGGTTTCTGAAAAACTCGTCCGTCAGCTCGTCACTTCTTCTTTAGATAACATTTTCAGAGACGGAGTCAAAGGGATCACGGGTCCAGCCGCACGCGGTGAAAAAGAAGTTTTACTTAATGAAATCAATGCGTTGTCCGAAAACGACGAAGGATTTGCAAAACTTTTCAGAGCCGTGAACGAAGGTATTGCCGGACTGATCTCCGGGGACTCGGAAAAACGGTAAAACTTGATTCAAAACGATTTATAGCTATAATAATGCGCTTTTTAGTTTTTTAGGAGGTTTTATTATGTCTATTCCCATTACAAAAGGCGGTTACGAAAAAATAGTTGAAGAGGCGAGGCACCTTAAGAAAGTCGAGCGTCCGGCAATAATCGCAAAAATAGCGGAAGCAAGAAGCCACGGCGATCTCAGTGAGAATGCAGAATATCATGCAGCACGCGAAAAACAGAGCTTTATAGAAGGAAGGATCGAATATCTTGACGGCGTTATTGCAGATGCCGAAGTCATTGATGTTGCAAAGCTCAGCGGAGACAAAGTCCTTTTCGGTGCAACGGTAAAACTTCTTGACAACGACACCGATGAAGAAGTTGTTTACACCCTTGTCGGCGAAGTCGAAAGTGATCCTGAGCACGGCAAAATTTCAATCGCAAGCCCGAAAGGTCACGCTCTGATCGGCAAAATGCTGGGCGACGATGTTACTGTTCAGACTCCTGCCGGTGCGAGAGAATACGAGATCCTCGAAGTCAAGTATGTTTAGTCCTTCGGAAAATTCCGATATATCAAAATTATTTTCTTTTTTGAGTCAGCCGCTTGAATCGGCGGTGGATCTTTCAAAAACACAGCTTAAAAAAATCGTTGCAACCTTGGGAGGCAAAGTTTTCGATTTTCTGGTCGGAAATTTGCCGGAAAGTTATGAAACGCGCTTTCTTGTCACTAAATTTTCAGATTTCGAACGTGGTCAGATGGCGACTTTCAAGGCAAAGGTCGTCTCGCTAAAACGCGGCTTCGGCAAGATCCCGTCTTATTTGAAAGTCGATCTTGCGGGTTCTCTCGTGACTGTCACTTTTTTCGGCAAACTCGGAATGATCTACTGCAATCTCTACAAAGAGGGGGATGAAGTTCTTGTTTCGGGTGAAGTGAGCACAAAATCATACGCGATAAACCTTGTAAATCCCGAAATTTTCAAATTTGACGAAGGGTGGAAAACTCTTCTCAGCGGCTACATTCCGGTTTACAAAAATATCGTCGGCGTTTCGCACCTTTTCATGCTGCGGACGGCGAAAATGCTCGTGAACATTCTGTCGGAGCACCGCGGCGAGTGGTTGCCGGATAGCCTGAAAAAGGAATTTGACTTTCCCGATTTTGTCGAGTCGCTGATGAACCTCCATTTTCCGCATCTGAGTGCCAATATCGACGAGCTGAACGACTTCAAAACGCGCTGGCACAAGCGCATCGCCTTCGACCAGCTTTTCTTTTTCCAGTTCGGTTCGCAGTTTTCGGCAATAGGAATGCGCACCGACAAAAAGCGCTGCATAAAAACCGAGTCTGATTTAAGCGTAAGTGTTGAAAAAAACATGGCTTTCGAGCTGACCAAGGCGCAGAAACGCGTTCTTGGAGAAATCAGAAACGACCTTTCTTCGATCTATCCGATGAATAGATTGCTTCAGGGCGATGTAGGCAGCGGGAAAACGGCTGTCATGGTGCTTGCAAGCCTTGATGTGATCGCGAGCGGATACAAAAGCGTGATAATGGCTCCGACCGAAATCCTGGCGGCGCAGCACTACAAAACTATATCAAATATGGTTCCCGAAAATATAAAGATCGAGCTCTTTTTAGGCGGTGTCACCGGCAAAAAGAAGAAAGCTGAGCGGCTTGAAAACGCGAAGAAAGCTGATTTTCTGATCGGGACACACGCACTTTTTGAGAACATGGAATTCATGGAGGATATCGGCCTCATCATAATCGACGAGCAGCACCGTTTCGGCGTTTCGCAGCGGATGAAACTCCAGTCGAAATCGACTCCCCCCGACGTTCTCGTAGTCAGTGCGACTCCGATCCCGCGAACTCTTGCACTCACGGTTTACGGCTCGACCGAGATCAGCGTCATTGACGAGATGCCTCCCGGAAGGATCCCAGTCACGACGCGGCTCGTTCCTGCTGAAAACAGAATAAAAGTCTTTGATTTCGTTAGTGAAATTATCAAAAATCAAAATAAAAAAGGATACTGGGTATGCCCCCTTGTCGAAGAGAGCGAAAACGAAGAAATGAAATCCGAAATGAAGCACGTCGAAGGGGTTTACGAAGAGTTTTCGCAGGTTCTTGGTGACAAGGCGGCGCTTCTGCACGGCAGGATGAAAGGAGAGGAAAAGCGCGTGATCATCGACAGACTCAAAAACGGAGAGATAAATCTTCTCGTTTCTACGATAGTTGTCGAAGTCGGCGTTGACGTTCCCGATGCGGTATTCATGGTTATCGAAAACGCAGAAAGGTTCGGGCTCGCACAGCTCCACCAGCTCAGAGGCAGAGTAGGCAGAGGAAAAGCAAAGTCTTTCTGCGCACTTATTGCTGGAAGCGACATCAGTGAAAAGGCTTTCAACCGCCTCGATTTCCTCTCGAAAACCGAAAACGGCTTCAAAATAGCTGAGTACGATCTCAAAACTCGCGGTCCCGGAGCTCTGACAGGTCTCGAGCAGAGCGGATTCAAGAACGATGCCTATTTCTTACTGGCTGTCCGCCACGGCGAACTTGTCGAAAAAGCGCGAATATTTACAAAAAATATCCTTGCATCAGGAGATGATGAATATATAAAATTCTGCAACAGAGTTTTTGAGCTCTTTTTTGCGGAACGCTTCAACCGCTTCCGCGCGAGTTAGGAGGTAAAAATGCTTGTTTGTCCTGTCTGCGGCTGTGATATAGCCGTTCTTGAGCTTCATGGGATAGAAATCGATTACTGTTTTTCGTGCGGCGGCATCTGGCTCGATGCCGGAGAACTTGAATATCTTATGGGCGATTCTGAAAAATCGGATGAAATCCTTAAATCTTTTCAGGATGTTACAAGTTTAAGCAAAGAGAAGAAACACCCCTGTCCGATCTGCGGAAAACAGATGAAAAAAGTGAGCGTTCCGACATCAGAAACAGAAATCATCATCGACAAATGCCCGAAAGAACACGGGATCTGGTTTGACAAAGACGAACTTCACAGAATAATTGATACACTCGGCGAAGCGAAAAACATGAAAGTCGCAGAGTTTTTGAAGGATATGTTTCAAGGCGGATCGGAGAAAAAATGAAAATAACGAACATATTTTTAAAGAATTTTCTTATTATAAAAAAGTCAAATATCGAGTTGTCTTCGGGACTTACGACCGTTACCGGCGAGACAGGCAGCGGTAAGAGCCTTTTTGTTTCGGCGATGAAGGCTCTGCGCGGCGAAAGGCTTGCCAAAACTCTGCTCGGAAAGTGGGGCAAAAGCGGCGAGATATGTGCCGAGATCGCTTTGGAAAGCGGGGATGACGAGATCAGAAATCTTCTCGCAGGCAACGGCATCGAGCCTGAAAACGAACGTCTTCTTGTCAGGCGCGTTTTCGGCGACAAAAACGGCGTTTATCTGAATGATACTCCGGTAAGTTCGGCGTTTTTAGCTGCACTTTTAGGTGAAATGATAGAGATCGGAAGCCAGTTTGAGAACAGAGAACTTTTCAAAAAGGACTACCGCATGAAAGTCGTTGACCTCAAGGCTGAAGATGCTGCAGTTCTGGCTGATTACAAAGAAATTTTTCATAAAATACAGGCACTTAGAAAAACGATCGAAGAGCTTGAGGCGAAAGACGATATTTCAAAAAGGGATTATCTCGAATATCAGATCCGCGAGATCGAAAAGATCGAAACCTGCGAAAATGAGGAAAGTGAGCTCCTTTCAAAAATAAAATTTGCCGAAAACCGCGTGAAGATCGTTAAATACAGTTCAGAACTTATCAATTCGCTAAATTCTTCGCTTGATTTCCTGAACAGTGCCGATTCATCAGCATCAGATCTTGCAGAACTTGACGATATCGGCGATATTCCCGCAAGAGTCTCGGCTGCCGCGATAGAGCTTGACGACATTGCAAAAACTGCTTCGACACTTTTTTCAAAATACGATGAACCAATTGATAATATTGAAGAAATCCAGACAAAATTCGACAAACTTTCTTCACTTTTCATGAAGCACGGAGTAACGACCTCGGCTGATTTACTGAAAAAACTCGATACGCTTAATGAAGAGCTTTTCGAGATGAACAAGATCCCGCGGAAAACCGAAGAAGCCGAAAAAGAGCTCGCTGCACTGCTCAAAAAAGGGGAGAAACTGGCCGAAGATCTGCGTAAAAAGCGCCTTAAAGCTGTAAAGCCGCTTGAAGAAAATATTTTGAAATATCTCCTCAAATTCGGGATGAAAGGAGTCAAGTTCTCGATTCTGCTGAACAAACTTGAAGAACTCAATGAAACAGGTCTCGATGAAGTCGTTTTCGAGATAAATACGATCGGAACCGAAAAAATGTTCGACATTTCATCACTTTCGGGAGGAGAACTTTCGCGGCTTCTCCTTGCCGTAAAACTTATCGACGACGAAGAGGGAAAGGTCATTCTTTTTGACGAGATCGACAGCTCTATCGGCGGAGAAACTGCACGCAACGCAGCTCTTGAAATGAAAACAAACTCTCAAAAAAATCAAATAGTTGTAATTACTCACTTCCCGCAGACGGCATCACTTGCAAACACTCACATCGTAGTCAGAAAAAGCGTGGGCGAGGGCGAAGTCGAAACCGAGATTTCGATTCTCGATAAAGAGGGAAGAGTCAAAGAACTCGCCAGAATGATGGGTAAAAGCGATTCAGCCGATTTCCTGGCTGCCGCTGAAAAAATGATCGCTGAAGGTTAGTTATTTCGGCTGTTTTTTGTTTCGCATAGACTCGAAAAATTCGTCAATCCACTTGTTGCACTTCACGAAATCGCCGTTTTGAAGGGCTTCTTTGATTTCAGCGGGAGCATTTTTTTCGATAACGGCACGCTGTTTGTCGGAAAGTTTGTTGTAATCTTTTTTTATCGGAGTCGCGCTTGTGTTGAAAACATAGTTGTTGCGCCTGATTTTCTCGAAAACTTTTTTGAGGAAAACTTCAGTCTCGGCTATGATTTCGGCTTCACTTTTAAGAGCTTTTTTCTTAATGAATCCTGATAGTTCCTGCTCTAGATTCGCCGAAAAGTCAGGAATTGTCAGCTCTTCGGGAAGTATGTCGTAAAGCCTTGTTCCAAGATCAGTCGGAATGTAACTTCCGTCGTTGTTTTTCACAATGTAGCCGCGTTTCATGAGGAGCGGTGCAAAAGAAGCTCTTGTTGCCGCCGTGCCGATTCCGTCAGCCTCTTTGAGCGCCTTTTTAAGCTGCGGATCTTTGATTTGCAGATGCGCTTTTTCCATAAGGGTAAGAAGCGAGGCGTCCTTGAAAAGTTTCGGCGGTTTTGTCATATCCTCTTTCATTTCGATGGAGCCTTCCAGTGAATCATTTTTCTTGTAACTGACTGAAATTATTTTATCTTCTTCAACTGGCTCCGATTTGTTCTCGTTGTTGAGTTCCGCATCGTCGCCGGCTTTCTTTTTGTCCGATTTTATGAATTCAAGATAACCTAAGTCCGTGTAATTCTTGAATTTTGCAAGGAAAAGCCTCTCGTCGATATTCCCGTGAAATTCAGTCGTGTCGCCCTTTGCCGGATTCAGAAGAGTCGCGCAGAAACGCTTAACGATGAGGTCAAAAATCAGTTTTTCACCGCCTGCAAGCATCGGAACAGTGTTTTTGTCGTAGGAAAGAACCGGAATTATCGCGTAGTGGCCTTCGAGTTTTCCGATATATTTCGAATTGAGTTCAAGCGTCGGATTCTGTGCTTTTACCGCCATGACGAGCGGTTTATAGTTGTCAAAACGGTAAATCAGGTTCATCGCGTGGCGCAGTTCTTTTGCTTCCTGCTCGCTGAGAACGGAGCAGTCAGTCCTTGGATAGCTTATCAAATCGTATTTTTCGTAAAGATTCTGGGCATATTTCAAAGTGTCGTCAGGTGAAATCCCGTAACGGGTCGCTGCGTCTTTCTGAAGTGCTTTGAGGTCATATAAGCTTGGTGCATATTCAACGAACTTTTTCTTCTTAACGCTTGTAATCGTTAGGTTTTTTCCTTCAAGTGATGCGGCGATCCTGTCGGCTTCCGCCAGATCAGTCGTTTTGAAAATGCGGTCGTCTTCGTCGACCATCTGGAATGCGACGCCTTCTTTTGAGAGGAATGTGAAAGTTCTGAAAGGTTCGGGCTTGAAGTCGCGGTTTTCGAAAAATCTTTTAATGATTTCAGCGAGTAACCATGTCTGCACGCGACCGATGCTCACCGGTTTGCCCGGAGTTCCGTATTTCACGCTGTAAAGGATCGTGAGCTGGATCCCGATGAGCCAGTCGACGATTTCGCGTGTTTTCGCCGCTTTGTAGTAACCTTCGTATTCAGTATAGCTTTTTCTTGCTTCGAACGCCTTTTTGATTTCGGGCGCAGTTTCGCTGTGAAGCCAGATCCTCGTTATTTTGTCAGTCGAAACAGAGCCGTTTTCGGTAGCGATTTCAAGGATATTGCGGTGAATAAGCTCTCCTTCGCGGTCAGGGTCGGCACCTAAAATTATTTCAGTCGCGTTTTTCAGAGCACGCTCGATTTCGCCGAAAACCTGCTTGTTTGTCACCATGTGCCTGAAATCTTTCGGAATAAACGGCAGAAACTGTAAAAGATCACGCCAGAACGGTTTTTTTCCGCTTTGAAAGTGATCCTGAAGATAAAATTCAAGATCCTGAAGCGATTCGATGTGACCGACGCTTGAAACGACCTTGACTTCGCTGCCAAGTGCCGCCTCCATTTTGCGTTTCATGGAGGGTTTTTCGACGATCATTACTCTCATTTGTTGTTTTTCCAAATGATTTCAAGGTTTTTATCAAGCTCATGCATGGCCGAGTAGGGGTTTGTCCTGCCGTCTATTATCCCCTGCGTCCAGTCTTCGATTATACCTTTTGAATTGAGCATATTCATAATTTCATAACCGATCCTGTCCATCGCTTTGTGCTTGAACTGATTGATGATTTTGTCTTTTTTAACATTCAAGCCGTTGTCTTTGAGCCATGAATTTCTGTCTGAAATCGAATCCATAAGCCTGCCGATCCCCTGATTTTCAGTCGCGATCGTCTCAACTACAGGCGGGATCCACAGAAAACGGTGTTTGTTGAGGTTTATGATCATGTTTATTTCGGCGAGAAGTTTCTCTTTGCCGTCTTTGTCGGCTTTGTTTACGACGAAAATGTCTGCGATTTCCATGATCCCGGCTTTCAAAGCCTGAATGTCGTCGCCGAGTCCGGGAACTAAAACCAGAAGAACAGTGTCGGCGATGCTCATGACATCGATTTCACTCTGTCCGACGCCGACGGTTTCAACGATGAGAACGTCAAATCCGACACTTTTCATCAGATTGAGAACGTCGATCGTTGCCGGAGCGAGACCTCCGAGACTACCGCGGCTTCCCATCGAGCGGATAAAAACTCCCGGGTCTGATGCGTGATCCGACATTCTTATTCTGTCGCCTAGAATTGCGCCGCCGGAAAAAGGGGAGCTCGGGTCAACTGCAACAACTCCGACAGTTTTGCCTAAGTTCCTGTATTCTTTGATGATCCTGTCTGTAAGTGAACTTTTTCCGGCTCCGGGAGGACCTGTGATACCGATCGTTACAGTTTCTGAATTTTCTTTGTAAAGCGACATCAGATCATCTTCGTAACCGCTGCGGTTGTTTTCGATTTTGGATATAAGTTTTGCGAGAGATCTGAAATCCATGATGAGATCGCTGGTCATTTTTATCCTCTTTTCATATTTAAAAGTTCTATTTCAGCAGCACGTTCCGCTGTTTTTTCGTTAAGACCGAATTTGTCAATAAGTTCCTGTTTTTTTTGAGCTATTTCTTCTTCAGATATTGCCTGAACCTTTTGAGCTGTCTCTGTTTTTACTTTTTTGATCTTTTTGAAAAACTCAGGTTTGATTTCAAATTTCAGTTTGCTTACACTTTCGTTCTGCAGGCAGAGATTTGTCTTTTTTATGATTAGAGAAGCAAATTTTGAAGCGATTGAAAGAACCATATTATTGGGGAGTGCGATTTCGAGCGTTTTTTGTTTCAGCTCGAGCGGCATCATTATTTTAGAGTTGCCCTTTCCGACGATATTCGGCCAATTCATCAATATTATCATAAACTTATTCTGTGAATCGAAAACTAGTGTCTTGAGCGGTTTTACACTGGAAGAGCGTTGTTGTTTCATTTGCATTCTGCCTGGTTTTGCAGCTGAAGTTTTCTGCACTGGAGAAGGTTATGAAGCATCATTGCGTTTGTGACTGTGCCGACTCCTCCGGGAACAGGAGAATAGTTGATCCTGTTTTCTTCATTTTCGCCGTCAATTATCATATCTCCGACAACTTTTCCTTCTTCTGTAACATGAATTCCGACATCCGCAACGACTGCACCGTCTTTTACTTCGCTTGATTTTACTATCCCGCGTGTTCCGGCACAAACAGCAACAATGTCAGCATTATGTATCAAATCTTTAAGGTTCAAAGTTCCTCTGTGAGCGACTGTCGGAGTGGCGTTTCTGTTCAAAAAGAGCTTGAAAAGGGGAAGTCCGACGATGTAACTGCGCCCGATAACCAGCACATTTTTGCCGGCAAAATCGATTCGATAGTGCTCAAGCAGTTTTATAGAAGCGGCGGAAGTACAGGGAATCAGGTCTTCATTCTTCGAAGTAAAGATTTTTCCCTGATTAAAATATGTGATTGCATCAACGTCTTTGAGCGGGTTTATTCCGGTCAGAAGTTCATGCTCGGGAATTTTTATCGGCAGCGGAAGTTCGACCATGATTCCGGTTATTGAAGAGTCTTTGTTGAGTTGTTCGAGCCTTTTGAAAAAAGCGTCGTGAGTCATTTTTTCGTCAACCGGAACGACCTCGATTTTAGCGTTTATTTTCTTAAGCCACTTTTCTTTTGTTTTGAGATAACTTTCGGCGGCTCCGTCGTTGAGCGGATGAAAAACCGCAAGGGTAAGCCCGTCCAAGTTTTCTTCGAGAAGTTCCGAAACTATTTTGTCAGCCGCATCCTTTCCTTTCAGTAACATTTCAACTCCTTGATTATTTTGACATTTTCATTATTTCCAATTCTTTGGTGACAGCATCCATAGCAGGTTTTTCTTCGGCTAAAACTCCGTCAATGGTCATTTTCAGAGTGTTGTTTGCCTTTTCAAGTTCTTTAGCGATCTCTTTTACATCCTTCTTTTCGAATGCTTTGTTTCTGAGTTCGTTCCAGTCGTTGTAAGCCTGCTGCATTCCGAGCGAAAGTCTGTGAATATCCTGAACTTTTTTTCTGTCTTTTGAAAAAGTTGTCTCTTTCCACTCTTCATCCATATCTGCATAATGCGGTTTTGACCACTTTTGTTTAAGCATTTCAATGAGTTTTGTGTTTATATCGTAATATTTTTTGCATTTGTTCTGTATAGTTTTAACCAAAGACGCCGCCTGAGAAAAAACTTTGTTTTTGTGCTTGGATGCAAGAACTTCCATGTCTCTGACAGTATTTTTGTAAGTGTTGTCGTTAGGTCTGAATTCCTGATAAAGCGTGTATCCGTCGTTGTGGAGAATGGCTGCCTGAACCGTTTCTTTTGCCGAAAGAGGTGAGACAAAAAAAGAAAAAATTATGGCGAAAACTGACAAAATAAAGAATTTTTTCATTTTGACCTCCAAAAAAACAACGGCGATTATAGCGGTTATTTCGGGCAAAGCAAAGATTTTTCGCTTAAAGTCAAGTGCCTGCGGCAGTGATTGAATCATTTTTTTTACATTCTTCTTGAATTTAACTGAAGAATCGTTAAAATCCACCGTTTTTTTGTTGGAGAGAGATATAAAAAAGTTATTCTTGTTCATATTTTCGGCGTTTCTGTTGTTTTCATGCGCAGCTCCTTTCGGTGTCTATCACAGGGTAAAAAAGAACGAAACTCTTTACAGTATTGCAAAACTTTACGGAACCAGTGTTGACAATTTGGAGAAAAACAATAATATCCCCGACGCAAAAAAGATCATGCCCGGAGACTACATCTTCGTTCCGGGTGTGGCTGCTCCGCTCGAAACGGGTGAAAAGGCGGCAGTTGCTCCTTCAAATGCGAAAAAAGATGAACATAAGGATGTGAAAAAAGTGCAACCGGCGGTAAAATCCGACAAAAAGCCGGCAGCAAAAGCGAAAACCGCACCGGCAAAACCGGGTAAATTCATCTGGCCGGTAAAAGGTGTGGTCACTTCCAAATTCGGTCTGCGCTGGGGAAAACACCACAGCGGAATAGATATCGGATGTCCGGAAGGAACACCGGTTTATGCTTCGGCAGCCGGTAAAGTTGTTTTTGTAGGTGAAAAAAGCGGTTACGGTCTCCTTGTAATAATTTCACATTCCGACGGTTCCAGTTTTACGATTTATGCACATAATTCGAAAAATCTGGTAAAAGAAAATGCAAATGTCAAGCAGGGTGACAAAATCGCTTTGGTCGGACAGACCGGAAAGGCGACAGGTCCTCATCTCCATTTTGAGATAAGGATCGAATCCAAAGCGGTGGATCCTTTGCTTTATTTGCCCAAGACGGTCCCATAGCTCAGACGGATAGAGCGGTCGCCTCCTAAGTGACAGGTCACAGGTTCGACTCCTGTTGGGATCGCCACTTTTTTGTTTGGTTTCTTTCGCAGGTGAGTGGTGAAAACTCTCTCTTTCAAATTCGTTTTTGAACTGCTTCTGGCGTTCGCGCTGTTTTCCTTCATTCTTTATTCTTTGGACGTTTCCCAGTTCCTGTTTCCCCATTTTCCGATAGTTGCAACGATTTTGTATACAGAAAAAAATGTAAGAAAAAGAATGACTTACATGGCTTTGGCAACTTTGATTTATTCTCAGGCGGCAACTCCTTTGTCCTTTTTTTTCATTTTTACGGTTGCACTTCAGATTTATATTCTGACAGTCGCTTTTTTTGCTTCAACGGCGTTCGATTATTCTTTAACGGCGCTTCTTAACGCGATACTTTGTTCTTTGATAATAAATCTTGACAAAATACTTTACAGCTATGTTTTTACTGGAGAAATTTCAGCTTTTTCATTCCTTTTCCCGTCAGTTTTTTCTGTATTCCTTCTAATTTTTCTTTTTGTTGTTTTCAAGCCGAAAGTCGATACTCTTTTTTATAAGGAGACCTGGCTGTGAGAATTCTTAATCAAGCTGACGAAGTCAAAAATATATTCCGGAAGACGCGCCCTCTGATTTATGTGATATTTTTCTCTTTTTTAGCTCTTTTAGTCAGAGTTTTCGTGCTTCAGGTCATTCACGGTGACGAATTTTACGGCAGATCGCGCGACAACTTCATACTGAGTGAAAAAATTTTCCCTGCACGCGGCGAGATCCTTTTTTCGGACGGAATTGTGATGGCTTCTACTGAACCTTCTTTTAAAATTTCGCTTGTACCGATATTTTTTGCTAAAAGTGATCAGATGGAAGAGCAGGTGGACAGGCTGAGTTCGCTGATAGAGCTTTCGAAAAATGAAAAAAAGCGTCTTCTTTCAAAGCTGGAAGGGTGCTACGGCCGCTGCAAGTATCTTCCGATGCTTGTCAAAGATGAAATCCCCAAGAAGAAAATCTTAAGTTATTCAGGGTACTTGACTAATTTCACAGGAACAATTATATCTTCTTCCTACAGGCGGGTCTATCCTTACGGAGAAACTACCGCCCACATTACCGGCTATGTTTCAAAAATAAATCAGTCAGAACTTGAATTTTACAAAAATTACGATTCTGAGGATTTTACCGGAAAGACAGGACTTGAAAAGTGGTATGAAAATGAACTCCACGGCGGATACGGTGAAACTTTTCACGTAATCGACTATTTGGGGCGAAAAATCGAGCTCCCCGAAAATATCGACGGTGCGATCCCGGAGACAAAACATGCTTCAAAAGGCGATTCTGTGCGTACTACCGTTGTTTCCTACCTTCAGGAAACAGCAGCTGCAGCACTTGGTGAACTCAGCGGTGCAATCGTTCTGATGGAAGTGAAAACCGGAAGGATTTTGGCACTTTATTCAGGTCCATCCTACGATACCAACCTTTTTTCAAGAAAACGGATACCTGAAAAAATATGGCGCGAGTACAGCCAGAGCATACTTCACCCGCTGTTAAACAAGGTCATCAGACAGACTTATTTTCCCGGTTCGACATTCAAGATAATTCCGGCGGTCACCGGACTTCATTACAATCTCATAACACCGCAATCGACATATTTGTGCAGCGGCTGCCTTTCGTTCGGCCGCGACACAAAGTGCTGCTGGAACAGGGGCGGGCATGCTTTCATGAATCTTTACCATTCGTTGAAAGAGAGCTGCGATATTTATTACTACTACCTTTCACAGGAGCTCGGACTTGACAGAATGACCCGTTTTGCTTCCCTTTTCGGAGTCGGAACGGCGACAGGAATCGATCTTCCGGGCGAGGAAAACGGGATCCTGCCGACGCGCAGCTGGTTTGCGATGAACTATCCGGGAATGAGGATAAACAACGGAATGCTGATGAACATGTCGATCGGGCAGGGCGACATCAGGATGACTCCGCTTCAGATAGCGGTCGCTTATGCCGCATTTGCAAACGGAGGAGTGATCGTAAAGCCCAAAATCGTTGACGAAATCATCCACGAAGACGGCTCGGCAACTGAAATTGAAAACGAAGTCGTCCGAGTCCTTAACATAAAACAGAAGCACTTCAGCGATGTGAACAAATCGCTTTGGTCTGTTACGAACGAACCCGGCGGAACGGCATTTCACCACGCAGACCACACGATTCCAGACGCAGCCGGAAAGACCGGAACGAGCCAGGTCGTTTCCAATGCGGAAAGAAGAAGTGTAGACCAGACCGAGGACGAAAAGAAATTTCTCATGCAGGATGACGCTCTTTTCGCGGCATTTTTTCCGTATAAAAATCCCGAAGTCGTAGCTGTTGCAGTTGTCGAAAGCGGTGCACACGGCGGAAGTACGGCAGCGCCTATCGTCTATAAATTACTCAAATCATACTATTTAAAGGCTAAAGTTTCGGAGTGATATTTATTCAGGATATTCGATTCTGACTTTAGTTTTGCAGCGCTTGCAGACAGCGTAAGTCCCGCGGAAAAGGGGAGAGAGCTGGAAAGTGAATTTTCCGCACTGACACGGGAAAGATTCCCATGAATTTTTGTTTTTCCTTCTGAAAACGAGTTCGTCTCCGCCGTTTTCGGTCGCTGCAGTACTTTGCCCTGAGACTGAAACTTCTTTTCTGCATCTCGGGCAGACGACTTTCATGCGCAGGTCACTCGGCGGGAGCTTGATTTTAAGTCCGCATTCGCAGGTTACGATCTTGAAACCGGTGTTCGCAAGGATGACATCAGCGACATCTGTCCTCGATTCTGTGAATTTTCCGGTGCTTTCGGCTCTGACAGCTTCCGATTTGTCCGATTCGAGCGTCGTTTTTGAGAAAAGTCCGGAAGTCGAAAGCTCTTTTTCATAAAGTTTCTGATAATTTTCAAGCGAAACTTTTCCGCCGTGCTGAAGCTGCGTAAGAATCGCGATCCGTTTGTAAACCGGCGGATGGGTCGATCCTGAAAAAACGGAATCTTCGTCAGCGCCGGCGAACTGAGGATTGACTATGAACATCGGAGCGGTGATTTTGCTGACAAAATCGACAGAAGAGTGTTTTGCTATCTTCTGCAGAGCCGAGGCAAGTCCAATTGGGTAGCGGGTGAGCCTTGCAGCGGAAGCGTCTGCTAAGTATTCGCGTTTTTTCGAAATCGTGAAGTAGAAAATACGCGCCAGGACAGGTGCGACGATCGCAAAAAGAAGTATTATAAGGATCATGACCGGATGTCCGCCTGAAAAACCTCCTTTTTTGCGCGATCTTCTGTTGCCTGAATTTGCAAAAACGGTGCCTCTCAGCATTATGTTTGAAAGCATCGTGATCGTGCCGAGCATTACTCCGGCAAATGTCATGAAAAGAACATCACGATTCAAAATATGGCTCATTTCGTGAGCTATCACACCCTGAAGTTCGTCCCGGTCAAGGTTCTCGACAAGTCCTCTCGTTACGCATATTGCCGTTTTTTCAGGCCTGATCCCCGTTGCGAAAGCGTTCATTCCGGTGCTTTCGATTATGTAAATTTCAGGCATTACGGCAAGCCCTGCCGCGATTTTCATCTCTTCGACAATGTTGTAAAGCTGCGGATAACTTTCGGGCGTTACGACGACTGCCATATTGAAGTGAAGAACGATGTCGTCCCCGGCAAAGTAGGCAACAGCCGACTGAATCGCCCAGAGAAGAATCCCGATGAGCGCGCCCCAGAGCATTCCCTTGACCCAGTCAAAACTGTAGAAACCCGCTCCGATAGTCCCCGAAAGCGAGACCATCAGGATAAACATCAAAATCAGCACGAAAAGCGATTTGCGCTTGTTTATCCTTATAAGTTCCCACATGAAAAAGCCTGAAATTTCAGAAAGTTACCTTCGGAGCCTGTTTTTCTGCCTTATCTTCTATTTCGAAGAAATCGGACTGTTTGAAACTGAACATTGCGGCAACCATATTGGTCGGGAACATTTCAACAGCGTTGTTGTAGCCCATAACTGCATCGTTGTAAGCCTGACGAGCAAATGCGACCTTATTTTCAGTCGAAGTAAGCTCTTCCTGAAGAGCAAGGAAATTCTGGTTAGCCTTAAGTTCAGGATAATTTTCGAATGTGAGCATCATTTTTGCAAGAGCGCTGTCAAGATTTGCAGCCGCAGCGCCGACTTCCTTTACGTCGCCTTTGCTGATCGCCGACATTGCCTGAGCGCGAGCCTCGGTAACTTTGATGAAAGTTTCACTTTCGTGCTTCATGTAGCCTTTCGCCGTCTCGACGAGGTTCGGAATGAGGTCAAAACGTCTTTTGAGCTGGACATCGATCTGGCTCCACGAATTGCGGACGATGTTGCGAAGCCCGACGAGCTTGTTGTACATTACAAAAAGAGTAAGTGCGCAAACTACGATAACTACTAAGAAAATAACAAGAAAAGTCATGTTTCCCTCCTGAAAAATAGCGGATAAATCAAACAAACGCAGGATTTTAGCCGGAAAAAAGAAAAAAGCACTATTTTTTCTCGCTTGAAACCGGAAAAAAGAAAAAAGCACTATTTTTTCTCGCTTGAAACTTAAGCTCCAACTTGACTTTGAAGCGAAAAAGACTACCATTCCGCGTTTTTTATCTGCTTATTTAAAAGGAGTTATTTATTATGGATTACAGCAAAACGCTCAACCTTCCGCAGACCGATTTCCCGATGAAGGCGAATCTTCCGGTGAAAGAGGTCGAAATTCTGAAAAAATGGGACGAAAACAAGATCTATTTCAAAATTTTGGAGCAGAATGAAGGAAAACCCTCGTTTGTAATTCACGACGGCCCGCCTTATGCGAACGGAAGCATACACAACGGTCATATTCTCAATAAAACTCTCAAGGATTTTGTCGTAAAGTTTGAAAATATGTCGGGAAAATACACTCCGATAATTCCGGGATGGGACTGCCACGGTCTTCCGATCGAGCTCAAAACGGCTGAAAAACTCGGATCGAAGCGCAAGGAAATGACGAAAAGCCAGTTTCTGGAAGAGTGCAAAAAGTTCGCTCTCAACTGGGTCAATGTCCAGCGTGAAGGTTTCAAGCGTCTCGGAGTTCTGGCTGACTGGGAACATCCATACATCACGCTTGACACGAAATATGAAGGCTGCATCGCTCATCAGTTTGCAAAAGTCGCAGAGTCGGGAGCACTTTTCAAGGCGAAAAAGCCCGTTTACTGGTGCACGAGCTGCGAAACGGCGCTTGCAGAAGCCGAGATCGAATACGACAATCATCAGTCTCCTTCGATCTACGTCAAATTCCCGCTCATCGACAAACTCGAAGAGCTTGAAGGGGAGAAGGTGAACTTCGTTATCTGGACGACGACTCCGTGGACTCTTCCGGCTAACCTTGCTATCGCGCTCAACCCCGAATTCAAATACTCGGCAGTAAAATACAACGGCGAAGTTTTCATCGTTGCAAGCGTTCTAAAAGATTCGTTCGTCAAGGCTGTCAGAGCAGAAAATCCCGAAGTCGTTGCAGAATTCGACGCTATGAGATTTGAAGGAATGAAGGCGAAACACCCGTTCATCGACCGCGAATCGATAATCGTTTATGCCGACTATGTCACTGCCGATGCAGGTACGGGCTGCGTTCACACCGCTCCGGGCCACGGTGCAGACGACTACGTCACCGGTCTCAGATACGGCCTCGAGCCTTACGCACCGGTCAACGGCAGCGGAATCATCGACGAAAACATCCCCGTGATCGGTGGAATGCACGTTTTCAAGGCAAACCCCGTCATCACGGAATACCTTTACAACACGGGATACCTTCTCAACAAGCCGGGCGAAATGATCGACCACAGCTATCCGCACTGCTGGAGATGCCACAAACCTGTCATTTTCAGAGCGACCGAACAGTGGTTCATTTCGATGGACGACACGGGGCTGCGCAAAAAATGCCTTGACGAAATCGCGAAAGTCCGCATGTTCCCGGAGTGGGGAAGAAAGAGGATAGTCCCGATGCTCGAAAAAGCTCCGAACTGGTGCATTTCGCGTCAGAGAAGCTGGGGCGTTCCGATAATCGCGTTCTCGTGCGACGAT